>DAOWEP010000185.1 GCA_030638455.1 Gammaproteobacteria bacterium | reverse complement strand
CTGTATTTGTAGGACAGCACCTCGCCCTGTTCGGTAAACTTGATTTGTCCGTGTACCGTATTAGGTGGTTGCGCCATGATGGACTCATGAGTAGGGCCACCGCCGCGGCCTATGGTGCCACCACGACCGTGGAACAAACGGCAACCAACATCAAAGCTGGATGTTAGTTTAATGATCCTTTTTTGTGCCTGGTACAGACCCCACGTAGAAGCAAGAATACCTCCGTCCTTGCAGGAATCAGAATACCCCAGCATGATTTCCTGGGTGTTATCGGATGCATTTAATAATGACCGGTATGCAGGGTTCTGCAATAGTGTAGTTAAAACCTCATCGGTATGTGACAGGTCTTCAATCGTTTCGAACAGAGGAGATATGTTGATATTACAGTACCATTCCTCCCCGTTATAACCTGCAAGGCCCGTCAGGTGCGCAAGAAACATTGCCTCCATTACATGACTGGCCGTGTGCGTCATTGAGATTACATAATTGCCAAATACCTGTGGGCTTATCTCGTTGCGCATCTTGTCGATTACCTTGAATACCTGAACAGTCTCTTTGGTGTTATCGCTTAGTCCATCGAGATCAAGTTCGGTAGTATTGGTTTCTGCTAGATTGTCTGACAAAAGCTGCATGCGTGCAGATTCATCAAGTTCAGAATAGTTGTCGGACAAACCCAGTACCTTGCAAAGTTCATCAACAGCCTGGGTATGTCGAGTAGATTCCTGTCTCAGGTCGAGATGCAGCAGGAAGAAGCCAAAGGTTTCAGCAATGCGAATCAGGTCTTTAAGCTGGCCATCTGCAATATTGCTATCACCATGCCCGATCAATGAGTCACGAATCAGATAAAGGTCATTCAGAAAATCTTTTTCGTTTGCATAGGCAGATATGGATGTTCCTATAACCTTTCCATCGAGTCGTTTGCGTATAATTTTCAGGTTTTGTTCTAGCCGAAAGCGCATCATATACAGTTTGCGCCGGTATGGTTCCTGGCTAAAACGATCCTGCTTGTCACCAAATGTAGCCATGCTGATCTGGTCATCTTGCTGCATGCTATCTTCCAGTGCCGGTGAAATCTTAACCAGTTGGCTGGAATACGTAAGAGTACGGCTTAGCCTGGTAATACGTTTCAGGTATTCAATAATAATTTCATGTGCCTGAAGCCGAACTGCCTGTTCCGTAGTTTCTGGTTTTACATAGGGGTTGCCATCACGGTCACCGCCGATCCATGAGCCGAATTTCAGAAAATTGGGCACCTTGACGGCGAGCTGCCCATCTTCGTTCGTTCCATAGTTTTTCAGGATTGCCTTTTCAAGTGTTCGGTATAATGCCGGTACCGCTTCAAACAGGGATTCTCTAAAGTAAAAAAGTCCATTGCGGATTTCATCACGTACCTGTGGGCGGTTTACGCGCACCTCGTCTGTTTTCCACAGAATCTGGATCTGGTTTTCCAGTTCCTGTTTAATCTCACGTCTTTCGTCCTTGCCCAGTCGCGGGTCTTGCAGCTTCTCGCTTGTTACATAAATTCGCCTGAGTGTTTCAAGAATGGTGCGACGCTTGGCTTCGGTCGGGTGGGCGGTGAATACCGGTGCATAGGAAAGTCTGTTTAATAAATCCTGTAACTGATCTTTGCTAATGTCCTGCACCATAAAATCGGTCAGTGTCTCGCTAAATGAACCTGTCCATGGTGGAGCTGTCTTGCGGCACAGCTTGCGTCTTTGTTGATGGCGAAAAGTTTCTTCTGCAATGTTGACCAGGCTGAAGTAAATACTGAACGCACGCAATACGTGTGTAGTGGTCTCAGGGTCCAGTTTATGGATCAGTCTGTCCAGCTTTGCCTGCAGACGCGGGTTTTCCTCTTTACGTAAGCGAATATAACCCTTCCTGAGTTTTTCTACTGTTTCCAGTACATTTTCACCAGCCTGCGCCTTCAACACTGTGCCGAGCAGATTGCCGAAAAGCTTTACCCGTGAACGCAGTTCCTTGTCTTGTGTATTGCTGGATTTTGATTTCTTTATCGTACTCATAAAGTGGACTCGTAGAGCGAAAAAGTACCTTGGGCATATACGGGTATGCCGGTTAATATTTCTTCTTCAGAACCTGGATTGTTGGTGATAAGCCAGTTTGGCTTGTTTAGTTGTTATCAAATGCGGCGTGATTATACCCTGAACCAGATAAAAATGGCGATTAACGGGGTAATGGGATTGTAATGAGTCGGGGTATTCGGGATATCGTCCACTGTTCAGTGCGCTAACAGTCGCTATACTAATTGCTACGGCCTATACAATTGTTCCATTCAAACAGGGTCAGGGATATAATAATATAACTATTTGTTTTATATAAAATAATTAACAAATTCGCTCTTTCGGATTGAGAATAATAATAATGCCAAAACCAACCAGTACAGCCGCATGGAAGTCATTGCAGTCACATTTTAAGGAAATGTCCCAGTCGAATATAAGGACTTTGTTTGATCAGGATCCAGAGCGTTTCAATCGTTTTTCACTGAAGTTTGTAGATGGGTTTTTGCTGGATTACTCAAAAAACCTGATAACGGAACAAACCCTTTCACTGCTGTTTGATCTTGTCCGTGAAATGAACGTGGAAGGCTGGCGGGACAAAATGTTTGTGGGCGACAAGATCAATTTCACGGAAGATCGTCCTGTGTTGCATGTGGCATTACGTAATCGTACTAACACGCCCATCATGGTTGATGGCAAGGATGTCATGCAGGATGTGAATGCCGAACTGGACCACATGCGACAGTTTAGTGAGTCGGTACGCAATGGGGTATGGAAAGGTTATACCGGAGAAAAGATTACCGATATAGTGAATATAGGCATTGGTGGTTCAGACCTGGGCCCGAAGATGGTCACAGAGGCCTTGCGGCCCTATGCAAAAGAAGGACTGAATACGCACTTTGTTTCCAACGTAGACGGCACCCATATCGCAGAAGTGCTTAAGAGGGTGAATCCCGAAACCACCCTGTTTGTAATTGCCTCCAAGACCTTCACGACACAGGAAACCCTGACTAATGCACATACGGCACGCGACTGGTTTTTAACTGCGGCCAAAGACGAGGCCGCTATTGCCAAGCACTTTGTCGCACTCTCGGTGAATGCCGAAAAGGTCGCGGAATTTGGTATCGATACCAGTAACATGTTCCGTTTCTGGGACTGGGTAGGTGGGCGTTATTCATTATGGTCGGCCATCGGCATGCCGATAGTCCTGTCCATCGGCATGGACAGGTTTGAAGAGCTGCTGGCCGGCGCACATGAAATGGATCAGCATTTTCAGGCCGCACCCATGAACGAGAATGCACCGATGATACTGGCCCTGCTGGGCATCTGGTACAACAATTTCTTTGGCGCCCAAAGTCATGCCATCTTTCCGTATGACCAGTACCTGCGTTACCTGCCCATGTACCTGCAACAGGCAGACATGGAAAGTAACGGCAAGCGCATAACGCGTGAAGGCGAGGTGGTGGACTATGAAACCGGGCCGATCATCTGGGGCGAACCCGGCACCAATGGCCAGCATGCCTATTATCAACTCGTGCATCAGGGCACCAAACTAATTCCGGCAGACTTTATTCTGCCCATGGAAAGCCATAACCCGATCGGCAATCATCACGAGCTGCTGGTCTCCAATACCTTTGCGCAGGCCGAGGCGCTAGCAAAAGGGCTGACAGAAGAAGAAGCAAGAAAAGAACTGGAAGCAGCAGGCATGAAGGGAGATGCACTGGAGGCGCTATTACCGCACAAGTGCTTTGCCGGAAACAAGCCCACCAATACCATTCTGACAGAAAAGTTTACACCGAAGGCGCTGGGCTCATTGATCGCGCTTTATGAACACAAGATCTTTGTCCAGGGCATGATCTGGAACATCAATTCCTTTGACCAGTGGGGCGTAGAGCTGGGCAAGAAGCTGGCCGTGGGTATCCAGAAAGAATTCGCGGCAGGTAAAGAAGTTACCAGTCATGGTTCATCTACGAATGGATTGATTGCGTATTATCTGGCGCGTCGTAATAAACGGTCTTAAGTCCTGTATAAACGTTTCGTTTAACAGGCGCGTCCTGGGTGAACTCTCTAAAACCATAAATCATTATGCGCGTTACCATGTTAATGCATCCTCTAAGTGGTCGACTGCGAAATCCAGGGTCATGTCTCCACTTCTTTAAAGAAAGGCTCAAACAGGTAACGAATTTCTTCCAAAGAATCTTCGATGGCAAATGGCAAGGCCTTTGCGAATAAATCTAAATGAATCATGCCATTTACGGTTGAATCTGTTTTACTTGCTCTTTGCAAACGTTTCGCAATAGCGGTATTCACAACCTGTATTTTTTGATATGCAATTACCAGATTTTTCAAATCATAATCAGGCTCTCTTCCATCTTTTTTTATGAAATATTGTGCTAATAAATACATAGAAGTCGTCCTGTATATAGTCTCTTCTTCAGTTGCCAGGGGAAGATGAAAACGAGCCATGGGCCTAAAAAAATTAGCATGAGGACAGCCACAGGTAGCTATAACTAAACCTATCAATGAACTTATGCCTCTTTGAATAGTCGTGTCACGAGAAATCACTCTCTCTTCTGTAATAACTTCCAGATGGATTTCATCATATGAAATCATATCCTCAAAACGTTTGACTATGTTAGCTATATTAAGGGTTAACGGACAATAGGGATGGGTTCTAATGGTAAGAGGGCAGTTGGAGCATTGATGAAAATCAAGCTTCGCCCATGATGGTAAAAACTTTGACGCATCATCTGTTAATTGCAATTCGAGAGTTTTCGCATCCAATTGTAGAATAAAATTTTCCGAACAATTTGATGCACTAAAACAATATTGAATAGTTATATTATCCACTTGTTTCCTATAATTGTTATTATCAACGTCAAATGGTGATCAATCGTGTCTGACCCTATTGATCGTTACCATTAACGATCAATGGTAGGCTTGTGTGGTTAGGATCGTCAGGAGAGTTTGCGCATGCTCTGCGGCAACACGTCCGGGGCTGGTAAGGTAGCCACCATCTTCCTGGCTTAACAGACCTTTTTCATATAATCGCTTTGTGGCTTCAATAGCATCTGGTTCCGCTGTTGTATGAACCTTGATTCCTTCCTGGGAAGTGGTCAGGTTATAAAGAGCCAGAATATTTAATTCTTCTATCAGGTTGATTGTGTATGACATAGAGATTCTCTGCGTGTTGTATTACTGAAAATATTTTAAATGACTCCCGCATCCGTTTTTGCAATCGCTGGCACCAAAACGCGGTACAATTATTTCTCCATTTGTTTGTTGGTTAAGTGCGCATTCTTCCTTTTGGGATAACCGGGAATCGGTAATTTGTGCATGCGGGCTATTCAATAGATAGTCGATATGCCAGCGTAGCTTTTTGTCCTTTGAGAAATGCCGTTGAATGCGTGCTTCCATATTTTTTCTTGCACTGCCAGTATACACATAGTTTCCTGCTGGAAAGCTGAATTTTCCGAGTTTCCCGACCTGAATTTCAGTGTCTTTGGCCAATTCAATGAATAATTGGTAGGTGCGCATTTATGGGTGCTTAATTTGCTGCCAACATTTGGCTAAGAGCCGTGTTGTTCCAGTGCCCAGGCCACATGTTCCCTGACCATTTCAGACGGATAATCTGCCCTGTTTTGCAGTGCTGCAGTAGTTTCTATGCTGGTATTAGCATTACCCAACGCCACGGCAATATTGCGTAACCAGTATTCATAACCGATGCGGCGAATCGCGGAGCCTTCCGTGCGTTTCAGGAATTCATCTTCTGTCCAGTTGAATAGCTCGATGAGGTTTATGTCATCCAGATGATGACGAGGTGAATAGTCCTGCTCGGCTGTTGCCTGTGCAAAGCGGTTCCACGGGCAGACAAGCTGGCAATCATCGCAACCATAGATGCGGTTGCCAATGAGTGGTCTGAACTCAACCGGTATGGAGCCTCGTAACTCTATCGTTAAATATGAAATACAGCGCCGCGCATCCAGTCGGTAGGGTTCAACAATGGCATTGGTCGGACAAATATCTATACAGGCTTCGCAGGTGCCGCAATGGCCTTCGGCCTGCGTGTCTGCTGGCAAGGGTAGGTCGGTATACAGTTCCCCCAGAAAGAACCATGAGCCTGCCTTTTCATTAATAAGATTTGTATGTTTTCCGATCCAGCCCAGGTTGGCCTTGTTGGCAAGTGGTTTTTCCAGTACGGGTGCGCTATCTGTAAACACGCGATAGCCAAACGAACCAATATGGTTTTCAATCTGCTTGGCCAGTTTTTGCAGGCGGTTGCGGATCAGTTTGTGATAGTCTCGACCCAGTGCATAACGAGAGATGTAGGCAAGGTTGCGGTCGTTCAATATCGTATCGGCATCCATCGTCTGTGATGGCCAGTAGTCCATGCGTACCGAAACCACACTGATTGTGCCGGGTATCAGTTCCTGCGGACGGCTGCGTTTGGTTCCGTGATTCTCCATGTATTCCATTTCGCCATGAAACCCCGCCTTGAGCCAGTGGCTTAAATGTACCTCGGCATCTTCAAGCCCGGTATTGCTGATACCCGTTTGCTGAAACCCAAGTTCCTGACCCCATTGTTTGATATTCAGGGTAAGCCGATGAAAATTCAGATCTGATTTGTGTTGCCTGGTGGTCATGGGTCATTTCAGTAATTTGGTTGGTCGGACAATATAAGCATATACTATTTAGCTATGGATACATTACCTCTTTCCTTGCCTCTTTCTTTGTATGGGGCCGCCCAGGTGCGGGAGCTGGATCGGATTGCCATCGAGGATCATGGGATAGCCGGGTATACGCTGATGACCCAGGCCGCCAGTGCCGCCTTTGATGTCATGAACCGACACTGGCCGGATGTGAAACAGGTGGCGGTATTGTGCGGCACCGGTAATAACGGTGGTGATGGTTATATATTGGCACGGTTGGCAAGAGAGACGGGGCTGGAGGTCAAGGTTATCCAGTTAGGTGATCATGGTAGTTTGAAGTGTGATGCATTGCAGGCGTATCAGGACTGGGAAAAGGCAGGAGGTAAATCTTCGATTTTTTCATCAGATGTATTTCAGGATACAGACTTGATTGTGGATGCATTGCTGGGTACCGGCCTGGAAAGGGAGGTGACGGGCGAATGGGCCCAGGTAATAGGGGCTGTAAATGCGAGTAGTCTGCCGGTCTTTTCGCTCGATATACCTTCCGGCTTGCATTCTGATACCGGTGTCGTGATGGGTGTGGCCGTCCATGCCGAACTGACCATTAGTTTCATCGGATTGAAGCAGGGCCTGTTTACGGGCAAGGCGGCCGATTACTGCGGGAAGATTCTGTTTAATGACTTGCAGGTACCTCATGAGGTGTACGCAGATATCGAGCCTTCCGCAGTTCGTATAGAGCATGAGATTATTTTCCGTTTATTACCGAAGCGATCGCGAACCAGCCACAAAGGACGGTGTGGCCATGTGCTCGTAATCGGCGGTGACCATGGAATGGCGGGTGCAGTGCGCATGGCCGGCGAAGCAGCGGCAAGGGTTGGTGCTGGGCTGGTGAGTATTGCGACACGGAGTGCTCATGCCGCTGTGATTGCATCTTCCAGACCAGAGTTGATGTGTCATGGTGTCGAGAATAGTGAAAGTTTACGACCACTACTCAAGCGAGCAACGGTTATAGCTATAGGGCCGGGGCTGGGGCAGTCTGCCTGGGCGCATGCGTTACTGGAGGCGGCCATGGATAGTGGTTTGCCAATGATCGTGGATGCCGATGCACTCAACCTGTTGGCAAAAGACCCTTGTACAAAGGATAACTGGATACTGACCCCACACCCCGGAGAGGCTGCACGCCTACTGGATGAAACGGTTGCGGAGGTTCAGTCAGATCGCTTTGCCGCTATCGAAAAACTGGCCAATAAATTTAACGGTGTGTGTGTGCTTAAAGGGTCGGGTACATTAATCAAGCAGCAAGGTGAAGTAACGCGTGTTTGTGATCTTGGTAACCCCGGCATGGCATCGGGTGGCATGGGTGATGTACTGACAGGTGTGATTGCGGGACTGGTAGCGCAGGGGTTGACGCTGGAGGATGCTGCCCAGGCGGGGGTGTACATTCATGCTTCAGCTGCAGATATGGCGGTAACTAAAGGTGAGCGTGGTTTGATAGCATCGGACCTTATGGTGCAGCTACGTGGGTTGGTAAACCCGAACCTCTGAATAGTTCCTGATATATTTAAAATCATGGAAATCCATATCCCAAATGAATTCGCCATGCAGGAACTGGGTGGCGCATTGGCGCAGGTTTCTGCGCCACCCTGCCGAATTTATCTTGAAGGTAATCTTGGTGCCGGAAAGACTACTCTGGTTCGGGGTTTCTTACGTGCGCTGGATTATACCGGGCCGGTAAAAAGCCCTACCTATGCATTAATTGAGCCCTACGCATTTGATTCATATTCAATCTATCACCTCGACCTGTATCGCTTATCCGATCCTGAAGAACTGGAATATATTGGTTTTAGAGATTTGCTGGATGATTCGATCTTGTTAGTTGAATGGCCAGATAAAGGTGACGGTATTCTCCCCGACCCGGATGTTTCCATCCATATTCAATATGAAAATGAAGGCAGGTTGGTTAATCTTCAGGCACTTACCAAAACAGGTGAGCAATTATTATCTAATCTTAAATTAGAGGTGCTTGGGGCATAGAATTAAAGGAGTATTTAAGTTCCGGTTATATCTTATGGATTATATAGAAATTTCTTGAATATTCTCCTAAACTCAGTGTACAGTTTACCCGGACTTTGATCTGAGGATATTCCATGAAAATAGCAAGGGTGCTGTTTTTACTATTCATCTCATTAGTAGCTGGCCCTGTGCTGGCAAAAAGTGCAGTCGTTGGTGACGTTAGAGTCTGGGCTGCGCCTGACCATACTCGTATTGTTTTTGAGATAAGCGGGCCCGTTCAACACAAGTTATTTTCATTGCCAGAGCCAAACAGGATCGTAATTGATCTGAGTGGAGCTACCCTGGATAAATCTTTCTCTGGTTCTGAATACAGCAAAGGGATCATCAAAAGAATTCGCAGTGCTCCCAGAAATCAGGACGACCTCCGGGTTGTGCTCGATATCTCAAAGTCGGTAAAGGCAAAAAGTTTTGTTCTTAAGCCCAGCCAGAATTATAGCCATCGCCTCGTGATCGACCTTTATGAAAAAGACAACAAAAAGAAGGTAGCCGACAGGGTAGTTAAAAAGAAAAGCAGAAAAATGTTTAAGAGCAGGGAGCTGGTGATTGCAATCGATGCCGGACACGGAGGTGATGATCCAGGTGCCATAGGCTACCGTGGTACACGTGAAAAGGATGTAGTCTTTGCGATCGCAAAGAAGCTGGAAGCACTTGTGAACAAGGAAGCCGGGATGCGGCCTGTGATGATCCGTAAAGGTGACTATTATGTTGGCTTGCGTAATCGCATCAAGAAGGCAAGGGACAACAGGGCAGATATGTTTATTTCCATACATGCGGACGCATTCCGTGACAAACGGGCAAAAGGGGCCTCTGTGTATGCGCTATCCCAAAAAGGTGCGAGTACAGAAGCGGCCAGATGGTTGGCGCAGAGTGAAAATGCATCTGACTTTGTCGGTGGTGTAAGTCTGGAAGACAAGGATGATCTGTTGACCTCGGTACTGCTTGATCTGTCCATGAGTGGGACCATTGAGGCCAGCATGGAAATGGGCAAGTATGTCCTCGATGGCTTAAAGAAGGTAGGTAAGGTGCACAAGAAGCGCGTAGAGCAGGCCGAGTTTGCGGTATTAAAGTCACCGGATACCCCGTCTATCCTGATAGAGACGGCCTTTATCTCTAATCCACAGGAAGAGCGTAATTTGCTCAGCTCAACCCATCAGCGCAAGGTGGCGGGTTCTATCATGAATGGGGTGCGGATGTATTTTGTCAGGAACCCTGTGCCGGGAACCTTGCTAGCGGGCCGCAAACATACTATTGCCAGAGGCGACACTTTGTCTGGTATCGCATCTAAATACCATGTCAGTCTGGACTTGCTTAAGGTGGCAAACAGGCTAAAAAATAACCACCTAAAGGTGGGTAGCATATTAAGAATCCCGTCAGGTAGCGA
The DNA here is from genome assembly GCA_030638455.1 of Gammaproteobacteria bacterium. Lineage (GTDB taxonomy): Bacteria > Pseudomonadota > Gammaproteobacteria > DAOWEP01 > DAOWEP01 > DAOWEP01. Next base: position 7,201 of record DAOWEP010000185.1, on the reverse strand, counting down.
AAGTTAGTATAACCCCTTGATATTGTTGTTATATTTTCTGATTCTCTTCAGTGCAGATGTTTATTACCCGAGTTAAGTACCCATGTTAAGTAAGGTATAAAAGTGATACGATTAGCCAAAATAATATTAAATTATATTGGTTAATAGCATCATGCCGATCCGGAAACTGCCCTCCCATTTAATAAACCAGATTGCTGCCGGTGAGGTAGTAGAGCGGCCTTCCTCTGTGATCAAGGAGTTGCTGGAGAACAGTCTCGATGCTGGTGCCAGTCAGATTGATATAGAAATCGAACAGGGCGGTAAAAAGCTGATTCAGATCCGTGATAATGGCCACGGTATTCCAAAAGATGAGCTGGCACTGGCATTGAACCGACATGCCACCAGCAAGATCAGCAGTCTTGAAGAGCTTGAAAAGGTTTCCAGTCTGGGGTTTCGTGGCGAGGCACTTCCCAGTATTGGGTCGGTTTCGCGACTAACACTAATCTCAAAGGCGAAGCAGGGTGAGTCGGCATGGGAGATTCAGGGAGATGATCATGGCAAAGAGTTGGATGTAAGGCCTGCCGCACACCCACAAGGTACAACCGTAACCGTCCGTGATCTTTTTTATAATACACCTGCGAGACGCAAGTTCCTGCGTACGGACAAAACCGAATTTACGCATATTGAAACCGTGGTCAAGCGCCTTGCCTTGAGCCACTTTAATGCAGGTATTCGTGTTACACATAACAAGCGACTGGTACATCAGTTTGGTGTTGCATCTAGCGCTGAGGCAAGGGAGCGCAGGATTACCGAGGTATGTGGAAAGGATTTTCTGGAACATGCGGTACCGCTGGATGTTGAAGCTGCCGGTATGTTCCTTTGGGGCTGGATCGCGTTACCGGTTTTTTCAAGAAGCCAAACGGATATGCAGCACTTCTTTGTCAATGGCCGGATGGTGAAGGACAAGCTGGTGAGTCATGCCATTCGTCAGGCCTATCGCGATGTCCTGTATCATGGACGTCATCCTGCATTTGTACTCTATCTTGAAGTTGATCCTTCGTTAGTGGATGTGAATGCGCATCCAGCCAAACATGAAGTACGTTTTAGGGAAAGCAGGCATGTGCATAATTTTATCTACCGTAGTGTATATGACGCACTTGCAGGTGTACGGCCTGATGCCGAAAGTGCGGAGCCCATCCTGGTTACAGGGGCGGTTTCAGGGCAGGGGGTTGGTCGGGTGATTGCAACAGGGGCATCGTCCCGGGTTGAAGAAAATCAGGCCGTTGCTCATGCTGCATCTATTGCATATGGGGGGCAGCGGTCAATGGGTCTGCCAGTGCAGGAACACATGGCTTCGTATGATGCCCTGTATGTAGAAAAGGGGAATGAAAGTGCAGATGCTGGCGTAATAAATGAAGGTAAGGAAGAGATCCCGCCACTCGGGTTTGCGATTGCGCAGCTACATGGTGTGTACGTACTTGCGCAAAATGCAGAAGGCCTGGTAATTGTAGACATGCATGCTGCACACGAGCGCATTACCTATGAGCGACTGAAGCAGGCGCAGGCCGGTGATGGCATTCGTTCCCAGCCATTGCTGGTTCCCGTTACGATGAACGTCAGCACACAAGAGGCAAATGTAGTTGAAGAATATGCCTCAGTATTTACCGAGCTTGGTTTTGAAGTAGACCAGGCAGGCCCGGAATCGATAATGATAAGACAGGTGCCCGGACTCTTCAGGGATGCCGATGTACCGACATTGGTCCGCGATGTTCTTTCAGACTTGATCACATATGGCAGCAGCAAGCGTTTGCAGGACGAACAGAATGAAATTCTGTCTACCATGGCCTGTCATGCCTCTGTACGTGCCAACCGCCAGTTAAACATTGCGGAAATGAATGCGCTATTACGTGATATGGAAATGACCGAGCGTAGCGGTCAATGTAACCATGGCAGGCCGACGTGGCGTCAGCTCAGTATGCAGGAACTCGACAAACTCTTTATGCGTGGGCAATAGATTGTCCGCTGAATTACCCCCTGCCATTTTTCTCATGGGTCCTACGGCTAGTGGTAAAACAGATCTGGCCGTTGAACTGGCGCAGAAATTTCCATGCGATATCATCAGTGTTGATTCCGCCATGGTCTACCGGGGTATGGATATTGGTACCGCCAAGCCCGCTCCGGCTATTCTGGAAATTGCACCGCATCGACTGATCGATATTATCGATCCTTCAGAAGCCTACTCCGCGGCACAGTTCCGTGAAGATGCCTTGCGTGAAATGAAGCAGATAACAGAGGTCGGACGCATACCCTTACTAACCGGCGGCACCATGTTGTATTTTCGTGCCTTGCAACACGGTCTCTCAGAGTTGCCATCAGCAGACCCGGAAATACGAGAGCAAATCGAAAAAGCTGCCAGTAGCCAGGGTTGGGAAGCCATGCATGAACAGCTTCGTGAAATTGACCCGGTATCGGCAGAGCGAATACACCCTAATGATCCGCAGCGAATTCAGCGTGCGCTGGAAATATATGAGATTACCGGGCGTAGTATGACGGACATTCAAAATGAGGATTCCGGGTCAGTTTTACCCTACCAGTTGACCAAACTGGTCATCGCTCCAGATGATCGGGGCGTGTTGCATGAGAGGATTGCGCAACGTTTTCGGCATATGCTGGATGAGGGCCTTATTGAGGAGGTCAGCAGCTTAAAGGATCGCGGTCTGGATGCCGATTTACCCTCCATGCGGGCAGTGGGTTACCGTCAGGTATTGAAATATCTGGAAGGTGACCTTACATATGAAGAGTTGGTCGAAAGGGGTATTATCGCGACTCGGCAACTGGCCAAGCGGCAGATGACCTGGTTACGTTCAGAAAGCCAAACTCAATGGTTTGAGTCAGGCGACCCCAAGACCCATGATAAAGTGTTGAAATTATTGAAAGATATCAGTTTTTAAGGCGGATGATTAGTGTCCAGTATGTTACACTTAAATAAGTTATCGGATTAATAACCCTATTTTTAATATAATAATAAGAAAGAAGGAGAACAGATATGTCTAAAGGGCAATCACTACAGGAGCCTTTTTTAAATGCCCTGCGTAAAGAGCGCATTCCAGTTTCGATTTTTTTGGTGAATGGAATCAAGCTTCAAGGGCAAATTGAGTCATTTGATCAATTTGTCATTTTATTGAAAAATACCGTAAGCCAGATGGTATACAAACATGCAATTTCAACAGTAGTACCGGCGAGAAATGTCAAAATATCAGCATCAGATTCAAGCGACGATGGGTCAGGAAATTCCTGAAGTAACCCCTGCTTTTTTAACCCTTCATAAGGGCAAGGGGTACGCATTTGTTTGATCGCCCCAGGAGTGGTGAAAGGGCGATACTGGTGCACCTTAACCTTCAATCTGAAGGCCAGTATCTACGTAAGTCCCGGCACTATTTACAACATCAGCATTCTCAACAGCAGCCCCAACGACAGGAAGGTGAAGACCTGCAAGAGTTTCAGGAACTCGCGCTGTCTGCGGGTGCACAGATTGTAGAGGTTGTTCAGGGTACACGTAATGCTCCCGATTCCCGTTATTTTATTGGTAGCGGTAAAGTAGAAGAAATCAGTCAACTGATTGAGCAACACAAGGCTGAACTTGTGCTGTTCAATCATTCTCTTAGTCCCTCCCAGGAACGCAATCTTGAAGGTGCCTTAAAATGCAGGGTGCTGGATCGCACTGGGTTGATTCTGGATATCTTTGCGCAGCGTGCCCGCTCCTTTGAGGGCAAGCTGCAAGTAGAACTGGCGCAGTTGAACCATTTATCTACCCGCCTGGTGCGTGGATGGACCCATCTGGAACGCCAAAAGGGCGGGATCGGTTTACGTGGCCCTGGTGAAACCCAGTTGGAAACCGACCGTCGGTTATTGGGTAACCGTATCAAACAACTAAAACGCAGACTTGTAAAAGTCCGTAAGCAGCGAGATATGGGTAGCCGCGCGCGTCGTCGGGCCGATGTGCCAACGGTTTCACTGGTGGGTTATACCAATGCAGGAAAGTCCACATTATTTAATTGTTTAACCAGTGCAGATGTCTATGTTGCTGATCAGTTGTTTGCAACGCTGGACCCTACACTGAGGCGCCTAACGCTACCGTCATTACCGGGAGAATCTGTTGTATTGGCAGACACCGTTGGATTTATCCGGCACCTGCCGCATGATCTGGTAGAGGCCTTCCGTTCTACATTAGAAGAAACCAGTCAGGCAAATTTGTTGCTGCATGTAATCGACTCCAGTGATGAAGAGCACAATGCCTATATTGAGCAGGTAAATGATGTGCTTGCACAAATCGGAGCCGATACCGTTCCACAGATACAGGTCTATAACAAGATTGATCTTTCCGGCGCAGAACCACGAATTGACCGGAACAGTGAAGGTGAAATCTGGCGTATCTGGCTTTCCGCCAATACAGGAGAGGGGCTTGATCTGTTACGGCAGGCATTGGAGGAACATCTGCTTCATGATGTGGTGCTGGGACAGGTGACTTTACCCGCAGATCAAGGGAGAGTTAGAGCATTGTTATATGAGCAAGGGGCTGTATCTGAAGAAGAACATCTGCAGAATGGCGATTATCTACTGAACCTCAAAATATCAAGAAATAACCTTGAGCAAATACAGAAGCGTGAAGGGATAACCCTTGAGTTTCTGTCGGAACAGGAAGAACTCCTTGCTAGACACGCTTAGTACCCATAAAATGCCAACCTTTAGCCGGCATCAGTCGGCAGATCAATAATTAACCACTCACACATTAATTAACTAACTGGAGTCCTATTATAATGTCTTGGAATGAACCGGGCGGCGGAAAAGATAAAAATCCCTGGGGATCAGGTAACAAACAGGACGGTCCACCAGACCTGGATGAACTCATCAAAAAGATGCAGGACAAGTTCAATAATTTTATGGGGGGCAAGGGGAAAAAGGGAAATGGCTCCATAGGTGGAGGCTCAGGAGGTGGGAGTGTAAGTGTGCCGGGTAAATTCGGGTTTGGCCTGTTGATCGCCATTGCATTTGCCGTCTGGATTATTACCGGCATCTATATTATTGACCCTGCCGAACGTGGCGTTGTCCTGCGGTTTGGTGAATATAGTGAGACCACTGGCCCTGGGCCACACTGGCAGATCCCGTACCCGATTGAAGATGTAGAAAAGGTGAATGTAGATGCCTTGCGTACTGCATCACACAGGTCGCAAATGTTAACAAAAGATGAAAACCTGCTACAGGCAGAACTATCAGTGCAATATCAGGTTAAAAGTGCAGAAGATTATCTGTTCAAGGTTCGTGACCCTGATTACACACTAAAAGAAGCTACTGAAAGTGCATTGCGAGAAGTTGTGGGTGCAAAGACATTGGATGAGATCATCAGTCTGGGTGGCGGTCGTGATTTACTGGTGAATGATACAGAGAAAAGTGTTCAGGCCATTCTGGATAAATATCAAACGGGTCTGATCGTAACCAAGGTGAATCTCGAGAGCACCCAGCCGCCACAGGAAGTACAGAGTGCCTTTGAAGATGCGATTAAGGCACGAGAAGACAAGGATAGATACAAGAAACAGGCGGAAGCATACGAGAGAGATATCATCCCGAAGGCAGAGGGTGATGCTCAAAGTCTGGTTCAGGAAGCAGAGGGCTACAAGCGGGAAGTAATAGAAAGATCCCGAGGTGAGACAAGCCGTTTTCTGCAAACCTTGAAAGAATATACCAAGGCCCCGGAAATTACCCGTGTGCGTATGTATATAGAGACAATGGAGGCGGTACTGTCGAACTCAAGCAAGGTAATGATCAAGGTGGATAACGGTGGAAGTATCATGTATTTGCCGTTGGACCGACTGATGAAAGGCGATGGTAGCAAGACACTAGATAAAAACACCTTGCGTGAGTTAAGTAACAATACCAGCAGACTTAGATCAAATTTGAATTCCCGCACAATAAGCAGGCCGCTTGATGTGCGTGGTAGGGGGGGACGTTAAGATGCCAGCAACAAGAATGTTAGGAGTATTCGCAATTGCCGCGATATCACTGCTTGTCTGGTTATCAGTGTTTATAGTGGATGAACGGGAAAAGGCCATGCTTTTCAGGCTGGGTGAGATTGTGCGTTCTGATTATGAAGCCGGGGTTCATTTTATGATTCCGTTTATTAACAATGTCAAAAAGTTTGACAGGCGCATATTAACACTGGACTCAAAACCGGAGCAGATACTGACGGGTGAAAAGAAAAACGTCATGGTGGACTATTTTGTCAAGTGGCGTATCAGTAATGTAGAAGATTTCTATCGTTCATTTGGTGGCAGGGAAAGAGACGCGTCCATTCGTATGGCGCAAATCATAAAAAATGCCCTGCAGGCTGAGCTGGGGAACCGCACTATCAAAGAGGTGGTTTCAGGTCAACGTGAAGAAATTATGTACAACGTTACGACTAGTGCAGACAGCAAGGTACAAGAGTTCGGGATCGAGATTGTGGATGTTCGGGTAAAACAAATTGAGTTACCCGTCAATGTCCGTGAGTCAGTTTTTGAACGTATGCGGGTAGAGCGTGATCGTATCGCCAAGGAGTTCCGTGCCGAGGGTGAAAAGGATTCAAAAATCATCCATGCGAAGGCTGATCGAAAGCGTACCGAGCTGTTGGCGAGTGCTAAACGTGAAGCAGAGGAGATTCGTGGTGCCGGGGATGCGATAGCAACAGAGACTTACGCAAAGGCTTATGGTAAGAATGCAGAATTCTATAAATTTTACCGTAGCCTGTTGGCATACAAGAGTACATTTAACAGTAAGGACGATATTCTCGTACTGGAACCAGACTCGGAGTTCTTTCAATACTTTAATGGTTCTCAGCTAAAGCGTTAAAGGAAAAGCAGACGTCAGGATGCAGGATTTGCTGGCAGCAATTGCTTTGGTGTTGGTGCTGGAAGGCATCCTGCCATTCCTGACCCCGGATGGAATGCGCAAGGTCATGACCCAAATGGCCAGCATGGATGACCGGTCACTCAGGATATCCGGCTTGATTAGCATGATAGCCGGGTTGAGTCTGCTGTATTTTATCCGTTAAGTGTAAACTTCTGGTATTTACATAAACACCGCGACATCGATATCACCTTCTTTCCGCAAGATGTTAATACCGACATCATTTGGGTGTCGACGAAAGGCAAGATCTATAACGCCGTTACCAAAACGAAGATTTGTGATT
>DAOWEP010000146.1 GCA_030638455.1 Gammaproteobacteria bacterium | reverse complement strand
CTGTCTTTCCAGATGTCCTTATTTGTTTTTCTTCGATCCTTGCCAGAGCGGCGATCTTCCTTGCCTGGTTCATATCGAATCATCGTACGACGAGCATTGTTTTTTCTTCTATGTTCTTTCCGGCTTTCGGGTCCAGTATACGGCGGCTCTTCAGTCATTTTACAATCCTGATTAAAGTGTTATATCTAGTTTAGACTAAATTCTGTTCACTACAATTTTTCTGGCTCTTTTGAAGGTGCTATGAGCATTTTCACGTTTCTTTTGTACGCAAGATCGTAAAATCAGGACTTGAAAAGGTTGAAATAAGACCCAATTTACAGAGTTTATCACGAGAATAGTCAAAATAAATATGAACTCAGAACACACAAAGTTTGAACAGGATTCCGATCTTGAAGAATTGGTGTTGAAAGAAAGTATAGTCAGTGTTGCAGGGCTGAATTCGGATAATCTTCAGATCGGTATTCGTGGTGACCCGTCGCTAAGGGAGACCAGCCTGGTACGTAACCGTTACCGAAGCAGTATTGACGAAGTTTTTGACCAACTGGAAGCTAATCTTGAAGATTTGCTGATAAATCGTAGTACCTACAGGCTGTATGTCGGTTTTAACAGTGGTGAAATCCGGACAATCTCCATTTTTGATCCCCTAAGGGAGGAGACTCATGCGGGTGAAAAACTGGCAGATTCTGCCTATGTGGACAGACAGTTTCCGAAGATAGCGTATGAAGACAAGATCATGCTAATGCGTGAATTGTATACAGCTCTTCGTGCCAGCAGTATTTACAATACCATGCCAGATTACTGGAAAAGCATTATGGCCAAGCGCAGTGCAGTCTGGAAACCATTGGCAAAAGACAAAATTCCCGGAATACTCTCAACCTTTAAGGTCTTGCGAGAGATGCCGGATTATTATTTACGGAATGTTACAGTTTGTATCGTGCAAGATCTGGTTCGGATGCAATTTAATTGTGATGGCACTCAACTGGTGCGTGCAGAAGACCTGAAAAAATTTCTTACCGAGAACCTGGGTTCGTAACTTAGGGTTATTCCCGGTTGCAGGTTCCTGTGACAACAATAAAAAACCCTCTGTCATCATAACAGGGGGTCGGGTGTTCCGTCGGTAAACGGTAATATATGACTCGTTTGCCGGAAATAAATAAAGCTTTAAAAGCCAGTTACAATGCGGTGTTCTCCAAATTACTGCTTCTGTATGTTTTACGCATGTAAAACACTAATGCCGATGTTATTAGAAATAGTCCCGATGAAACAAAGGCAAGACTGGATTCAAATGTTGAAGCGGTAAATATTGCCATAAGCAGATAAAACGCTGGTAATGCCTCGTAGATTGGTTTTGGTAGTACCATATGCATTGTTCCTTATAACGGTCTATGGACTTCTTGTTGCAAACAGTAACTTAGTAAAACTTCTTGTTTAGAACTTCCCCTTAGAAATATATAGCGCATGACCAGAAAATTGTCCAGAAAGACAGGAAAAAGTATGTCTATAAAATGACCGAAGAAGAGCGTGGCGGGTCTGCCTGTGTGTCGTGCGTGGTTTTGTAAGGATGGTGTTTAAGATGTTTTCTTTCTTCTGCCCGAATAAGCCGTGATTGATTTGATGATCTCCTGAAACGGAAGCCTGTCCAGCTCTCGGTATTCATTTGTTGTGGTATTTACCAGACCGTAAATGTTTTCAATACTTACTGTATCCAGTTTGGAGTTCACTCTTTTAGTGAAGTTATCGGGTAGTGTTTCCAGTAAGCCGTTGAGCCCGCCACACTGAATCCTGATTTCCCTGGCATGTGGCAGCTTGCCACTGATGCGTGTCATTTTTAATGAAAAGGCCGCATTTTCCCTGAACAGGTCCAGGAGTTTGAGGCATTGTTTTTGTGCCTCGGGATCAGTGCAGCCTATCGCTTCCCGTTCTGCAATATTGGTTCTGGATGCTTTCTCACAGTTATATCTGCCTGTAAGTACAGCTTTTTCAAATATGCAGCGTAAGGCATTAACCGAGTGGTAGACTTCTTTATACTCTGATTCATCCATATCGCTAGCTATTGATCAGGCATCTTCCCCAAGAGGTCTTGGTTTACGTTTTTGTATTAATAGTCTTTCAGCTTCGTCCTGATGTTTGGCAAACACCATTTTAATTGTATGGTCATCATCTTCGGTCAGATCAGCACGCATGGAACGTGAAAAATCCTTTGCGTCACGGTATTTCCCGAAGCTATCAACAAATTCCAGCTTTTTTTTATCGAAAATCTTGTATACAAAATATGGCATAGCAGTCTGGTCCCCACGCTTTGATGCAACTTACAGTTTTTAGATATCACAAACAGGTTTGGATAGTATACGGCGCTGGTTATTAGTGATAAAGGCAGGTTTTTTGAGGGGGATTAACGCAACTTTGATGATAGAATCAAAAATGAATTCTGCGTAGAATGAAAAATCGTATCATTTAAGTGTTTACCTAAAGAAGTCAGGCAGGAGTTGACCCATAATGAATAACCAGGAAGCCTTTAATAAAGAAGAAGTTATTTTGCGGGCTGTAAAAAATATATTAACCAGGGTGGTGAAAGATACTGCTACACCCCCTGAGCTCAAACACCCTTTGCAGGACGATACGATCCTGGCTATTCGTGATTGCCTGGGGCTGATCACAGAGCGGGAACAGGAGTTGGCACAGGCAGCAGGGAGGGAAATGGGCATGCGGCCGAAGTTTACGGATGAGCCAGCACCACAGGGTGAAGTGATCATTCCACTTCATAAGACAGGGTTAATAAATAAAGATAAGAAGTAATGCTGTAACGAGGTTGCCGAAGTTCGTCATCCTGTTTTCGCGTGCGGTCTGTCTGCACAGCAGTGTATCATCGGGCCTGATTGTATACTTATTATTACAGTTAAAGTTACAGAGGGCCGCTGAGTGAGGCCTGCATGGGTACTGCTTTTGTTGATGCTAGGAGTGGAGTGTGGTCTGTTTGGTATCCGGGCTACGGGTTGAAGATAGTGCTTCAATAAGCTTGTCTTCCAGTTCGATCCTCTCAGCCAGTTGTTCCCCTAAAACGGAAAGGTCGGCCTCAAGTTTTTCCTGTGATGTTACCTTGGACCAGGAATCATAGTTATCGTTAAAATCAATAATGGTTTTTGTTATTGACATAATCCTGGGGTAGAAACTTTCAGCCAGTTTTTTTATCTGTACTCGTTTTTCCATTTTTTCTTCTATGTGGCGGTACATGTGGAAATGGGCGCTGGCCGTATAGTCAATTAAAGTCTGGCAGAACTCCTGTAAGATACCAGGCAAAGAATCCTCAGGCTCAGTAGATTTGTTGGCCGCCAGTTTACTATACAGGACAAGCATTTTGGTACGCGTATCGATTAGATCCTTGATCAGGTTATGGGACTGTGCACGACGGTCCCGAGTACGTCGTACCTGATGTGTAGTATCCTGGTTTAGCATGCATCCTCCGCTGTTATTTATTAATGCTTGGAGAGCTATATAAAAACACTTTGTAACAGATGTCAATAAGTGTTTGATTTTATGTTTAGTGAAAAGGAGAAAAAAGTATTTTTACATGAGCAATAAAAATATTTTGTAGGTTACAGATAAGTGGGGCTGATGTATTAATAGTAATATTGCAACAGTAAATATCACTTTAACTTACTGTAAATAATGGGAATAAGTTTTTCTTTCGGGAAATGGTGAGACGTATGTTTTATGAAGGTTGTTGTTTGTACCACTATCGCAAAGATGAGATCAGGAGGAAGTAGGTAAATGTATAACCTGGATGACTTACGTAACATTATGGAACGTTTGCGTGACCCCGAACACGGTTGCCCATGGGATAGAGAGCAAACACTGGAGACACTTGTGTCATATACCCTGGAAGAGGCGTACGAAGTAGTGGATGCTATTCACAGGGGTAATGACCAGGAACTATGTGATGAGTTAGGTGACTTGTTATTTCAGATTATTTTTTATACCCAGATAACAAGGGAAGAAAATAAATTCAGTTTTGATGATATTGTAGATGCAATTGCTATAAAACTGGTTCGCAGGCATCCACATGTATTTGCGGATGAGCAAATCAATAATGCTAAAGAACAGACGCTGGCCTGGGAAGAGCACAAGGAAAAGGAACGAAAGGAAAAAGCGGATAATAAAAATATCAGGGCCAGTGTACTTGATGGGGTCAGTCTGGCCTTGCCTGCATTGGTGAGGGCCGAGAAACTCCAGAAAAGGGCGTCCAGAGTTGGTTTTGACTGGGAAGACATACAATCTGTGATTAGCAAGGTTGAAGAGGAGCTTGGTGAATACAAGGAAGAGTGTTTGAATGATACAGATCGAGTCAAGGAGCGTATTCAGGAAGAAATGGGAGATTTATTGTTTTCCTGTGTAAATCTGGCGCGGCATGCGGGTATAGATGCCGAGTCTGCATTGCGTGAGGCGAACCTGAAGTTCGAGGGTCGGTTTAATGCGATTGAGGTGGCATTAGAGCAGCAGGGAAGGTCAATAGAGCAAGCTAGTTTGGAAGAGATGGATCGGCTGTGGGAAAAGGCCAAACAAGTCATGATATGAGTAACAATTCGTTGATTTGTATCTATTATAAATAGTATGTATTTGAGAATGTGTCATACCAGTAATAGCTTGACGGAATACCAGGCTCAAAATAGTAGTTTCGCCAACTATTATTTCTTTATTAAACCCAACTATAATAAGGTCGAAGTTGGTTCGTAATGTGGTTTCAAATTAGGCAGGGTGGCCTGATCTAAATCGGTCGGATTTACCAAACAAGTTATTTATGTAAATAATAAGAAGTTGTAGTCCCAATCGTTACCTATAAACTATCTGTATGCACATAAGGAGGAGCTTGATATGTGTCCTGATATTATGAAGTTTATTTTGAACGATGATGATACTGATGTTAACGGCTATCTACTAAATCTGGAGGAGTGGTCTGAGGATATTGCCAGGGAACTTTCTGCTGAAGAAGGAATTGAACTGACAGAGGGGCATTGGGAGATTGTTCATTTTTTACGTGAGTATTATCGAGAATATGGTTCTTCACCCAATGTGCGTCTATTGATGAAGGTGGTTGGAAAAGAGATTGGGGCTGAAAAGGGTAACAGGAAGTATTTGTATGATTTGTTTCCTAATGGCCCCTCCAGGCAGGGATGCAGAATAGCAGGGTTACCCATGCCCAATGACTGTATTGACCATTCATGAAGTATGTTATGAGGTAAGAAAGCAGGATTGTACCCCGCCAATATCACCTTGATGGAGTATCAGGGGTTTTCGCAAAGGATATTGTAGGATACTATGTGTTTTTTTAGCTAGCCAGAATGAATTGGGCGGCTGAAAAAATCAAGGATTTCCAACTAGATGGATTTAATATAATAATATCCTGATATTCAGAAAATGATTAAGATGCCGATATACTGAGGTGCCTGGAAGCTAGATTCGAGGCGACGTGCATAATAGCCCATGAATTTCCTTTTTTGTGATTAGTACTTATGACTGAGCGTGTAGATCAAAAAGTTTTGCGACGATTTGTACCGGTATGTAATCTCACCAATGATAATTTCGGTGAACTTGCGAAGAAGGCGGTAGTTGAGCATCTCGAAGCGGGTAAGGCTTTATTCAAGGAAGGTCAAAAAGACAGTAGTACCTTTTACCTGCTTGAAGGTGAGATTGAAATAAAGAATGCAGAGGGTGTGTCTAGTATTATAATGGGAGGCAGTAAGGAGTCACTTCAACCACTGGCCAATCGTCAGCCCCGTCAGGAAACCGCAGTTGCCAGAACAGATATAAGTTTTATTGGTATTGATACGGACATGCTGGATGTTCTGCTCACCTGGGACCAGACTGCCAGTTATGTGGTTACTGAAATCAACGAGGAAGATGACGAAGCAGATAGTGACTGGATGACTAAAATTCTTCAGTCGAACGTGTTCCTGCAAATCCCTCCTGCTAATATTCAAAAGATGTTTATGCAAATGGAGCAGGTTCCTATGCAGCCGGGTGAAACCATTATGCGTCAGGGTGACCCGGGAGATTATTATTACATTCTCCAGCGTGGAAGCTGTGAGGTATCAAGGGCGGCACCGGATGGAAGGCAAATCAAACTAGCTGTTCTGAACCAGGGGGATGGCTTTGGTGAAGAAGCATTAATCTCCGATACCGTACGAAATGCTACCATTACCATGACTACAGAAGGTTCATTGATGCGTCTTTCCAAAGAAGACTTTAATGAGCTGTTGCAGCAACCCATATTGAATAATGTTACGTACGAACAGGCTCAGGAGATGATGAGCAATGAGGGGGCCGTGCTTGTCGATGTTCGTCTCGAAAATGAATTTGAAGGCGGTAATCTTCCGAATAGCGTCAATATCCCTTTATATTTGCTAAGAATACGACTGTCTAAAATGAATCCGGAAAAGAAATATGTTGTGTATTGTGATTCAGGTGGTCGTAGTGCAGCAGCTGCCTATATCATAAGTGAGCGAGGTATCAATGTATTTGTGCTGTCAGGTGGAATGCAGGCCGCAACAGCTGGTTGATTTTGTCCTGACCTGGTCATGTTTGTTAAGAACCTGCATGTAATATCATTCCTGGGGATTTTTTCCCTGTTAAGTATTACCTTTCCTTGTATTGCGGAAAATGCCCTTGCCGGTAAGGTAGTATATATTTCAGATAAGCTGTTTGCAGTTGCACCAGACTATTCAGAACGAAGCATCAAACGTGGCGCCTCTTTTTTTCAAGGAGATACTCTAAAAACTTCGGAGTCTTCCAGGGTTCAGTTACGTTTTCGCGATGGTGCTGTAGTGGTGTTGCATTCAGAAACGGAATTCCGTATTGATGCATTTTCTTACGCTGATACAATTGATGCACAACTTCAGAATGAAGCTTCAATATTCAGGGGCTCATTGTTAAAAGGCAGTCTGCGTACCATTACGGGTGACATAGGAAAGAAAGACCCGGGTTCCTATTGGTTGAATACTCCTGTAGCAACTGTTTTTCAGGCGCAGGACGCGAACTATGAACTGGTGCTGGGTAATGCCGGACTGGCCGTGGCAGTTTGGGAAGGCTCACTCGTAATCGAGAATGAAGGTGGCAGTATCACTTTGGGTGGGGATTCTGAGTTTTCTTATGCGTTTATTACGGAAACAACGGTCATTCCACAAGGGCTATCAACTCCTCCTGATCTGGTTGAGTGGAATAAAGAGGATCAAGTAACAGAAGAGCCATGAAGTGATTCTAGCAATGTAGATACCAGCGTAGATACTAATATGGAAAAGCATGAGCTGTAAAATTAACATTATTAAGAGAAGCATCCTGTGGATAATCTTGTTTTTTTATTCTGATCGTAATGCCTCAACCGGATCCATTCTAGCAGCCCTCATGGCAGGCATGACCCCGGCGACTAAGCCAAGAATGACGGCAATCGCCTCCGCGAGAAGTACATAAGACCAGGGTGTGTGTACCGGAAGTGCAGGAATCAGCAGGTGAAGAAGTTGTGCTCCGCCTATACCCAGCACCAGTCCTGCGAGTCCGCCAATAGCGGCGAGGATAACGGCCTCACTGAGAAATAATCCGAGAATCTGTTTCCGTTGTGCACCCAGTGCGCCAAGCAGGCCGACTTCGGGGGTGCGCTCCTGTACCGCAATTGTCATAATACTGAAAATACCTACACCACCAACCAGTAGGGAGATGCTACCTAGTGCTGCAACTGAAAAGGTTAAAACATTTAGTACAGAGCCCAGCACATCCAGCATCTGTTGCTGAGTGGTAATGGTAAAGTCTTCCCGACCATGTCTTGCCTGCAGGATTCGCTTGATGTGCTCGACCACCTCTTTTTCCGGCGCGCCTTCTTCATACACCAGGTCGATCTCCATTAGACTGTCACGGTTGAACATCTCTAATGCCCTGTTAGTCGGGATATAAATCGTATCATCAAGGTCAAATCCCAGTACCTGCCCTTTTGATTCCATGCTGCCAATCACTCGGTACCGAGCACCACCAATACGGATCTTTTTACCTAGCGGGTTTTCACTGCCAAACAATTCTGACCGCAGTTTGCTCCCCAATACCGCAAATGCACGAGGTGCCTGCGGGTTATCTTTAGGCAGGAATTTTCCAATACCAACCTCAAGACTGAATGCGGCTGGGAAATCAGGGCTGACGCCATACACGGTAGTTCGACGTTGTCGTTTATCGGCTTCTACCTCTGCATTTCCCTGTACCAGAGATACCACTGACAGCGTGTATGGAATCCGTCTTAGTGCTTCAGCGTCATCTATGGTTAGGGGTCGTTCGGTACCAAAGATCCCTACAGACGTACCATGAGTAGTCGCCTTGCCGGGATTTATACCGATGATCGAAGAACCAAATTGGGTGAATTCAGATAAAACGAACCGGTGAATTCCTTCTCCAATCGAGGTTAGTAACACGACGGCCATGATTCCTATGGCAATGCCAAGAATAGTCAGGCTGGCACGGAGGCGCTGTGACAAAATAGAGCTGCTTGCCAGATGGATGAAGTCTCGTGTCAGCATATTTTATTTATTAATTAATAAAATATTTACTTATGAGAAAGAGCCAGAACCGGATCCAGTTTTGCGGCACGTCTGGCAGGTAGTGCACCAAAGGCAGTCCCTGTAGTTACCGCAATCCCAACAGCAGAGGCGACTGCCCACCAGGGCGCACCAAGCGGCAGATCTGGATAGAAGTGCCCAATAATCAAGTTACCCGCCATGCCAACCGCAACTCCAAAGCATGCGCCCGCAAGCGAAAGGGCAATAGCCTCTGAAAGGAAAAGCACAATAATTTGATTGCCTGGTGCACCCAGGGCCTTTAACAAACCTATTTCTGCCGTTCTCTGGCTGACCGAAACCAGCATGATGTTCATTATTAATATCCCGGCCACAAACAGGCTGATGGCTGCGATACCTCCTACGGTTAGTGTGAGTGCTCTTAGTATCCGGTCAAAGGTAGACAGGATTGCATCCTGGGTAATGACGGTTATATCCCGCTCGCCCTGATGGCGTTCCTGGATCGTATCCAGAATGTGTTCTTTAGCCCTGGGAATAACATCCCTGTTCCTGGCCTCCACCAGAATCCGAAACAGTGAGGGCGAGTTAAACAGAGACTGTGCAGAGGCAACCGGGATAATAACCAGATCCTGTACATCTACCCCGATAGACCTGCCTTCCGAGGCCATGATGCCGATCACACGAAAACGTCGGTCTCCAATGCGAATCCATTTTCCCAGGGCGGTTTCGGAACCGAATAGCTCTCTGTACAATTTTCCACCCAGTATGCAAACTGGGGTAGCACGGTCTATTTCCCCTCTGGGCAAGAAGCGACCACTGTCCATGTTCCAGTGCCTGATATCCAGTAGCGCGGCAGTAGAGCCAAGAACAGGTGCTTCACGGTCAAGTTGTTTCCATGAAATCGAGGCGGAACCGATCATGACGGGTGCAATGCGTTGTACATAGGCGCTGCGAGTTAGTGCCTTTGCATCATCCAGTGTAAGATCGCGAGGCGTTTCACCGACTATCATGCTGGGTGCGCCACCTGTGGTTTCCGATCGACCGGGGATTACAATCAACAGGTTTGTGCCCAGTGATGAAAATTGGCCAACTACATATTTTCGTGCGGCCTCACCCAGAGAGGTAAGAATAATAATGGAGGCCACGCCGATTGCCATTGCCAGTAATATCAGGCCGGTGCGCGTTCGGTAACGGCCAAGCGTGCTACCTGTATATGACAGTATATCCAGTAGTCTCATTATGAAGGCAGGCTGTCTTTTGTTTCGGCTATGGTATCAGTGCGGCTTTCAACAATTTTTCCATCTATCATATGAATATGTCGCTTGGCGCGAACACCAATTTCAGGGTCATGTGTGACTATAATCAGCGTCAGCCCCTTGTTGTTCAATTGTTCCAGAATTTTTATCACATCAAGTCCAGATTTGCTGTCCAGATTACCGGTAGGTTCATCTGCCAGCAGAATGGCAGGTTCCATTATGGTTGCACGGGCAATGGCAACCCGCTGGCGTTGTCCTCCTGAAAGCTGGTCCGGTCGGTGATGTCTGCGGTCTGATAATCCCATGGCATCCAGTACTTCTGTGGCGCGCTGGCTGCGTTCATTCGGGGCGATGCCATCCAGCATCATGGGTAATTCAACATTTTCCTGTGCAGTTAGCCGAGGTAAAAGCTGAAAGAATTGAAATACGAATCCGATTTTATTGCGGCGGGTTTTTGCCTGCTCAAAATCACTGAGCACCGTCACATCCTGGTTATTTAGCAGGTAGGTACCCGATGTTGGCCTGTCCAGAAGACCCAGAAGATTTAACAGCGTAGATTTTCCTGAGCCTGACGGCCCCATTATGGACAGGTATTCACCCGGTGATACATTGAGGTTTATTTCATTCAGTGCATGAACTTCCTGATCGCCCACCTGGAAGGTGCGGTGTATACCTTTCAGCTGAATCATGTCGATACTATCATGCGGGTCTGGTTTGAGGTTTGGTTTAGCGTTCCTGTTGACTTTCTGGAATTACGCTGGCCCCATCGACAACATTTTCACGATCGACAGAGGTCGTAATCTGTTCTCCTGCCTCCAGTCCTGAGGTGACCTCTGTATATACCCAGTTGGAAACACCGGTGGTAATTTTCCTTTCCATTAGAATCCCCTCAGATTCCTGATATACCAGTACCAGGTTATTTTCCTGAATGGCCTCGGTTGGAATCCTGGGTACATTTTCCTTGACGGCCAGAATGACTTCAACATCTGCACTATATCCCGGAAGCAGTCTGGCTGTATCTTCTGTATTTATAAAGACTGCCTCAATATCAACCGTACGGGCCTGTTTTTCACGATCCAGAACATAAGGTGCGATCCTGCGTACATTGGCTTCAAATTTTTTGTCGGGCATTGCATCCAGGGATATACGTGCCTTCATCCCGGCCTTAATCGCGGGCGCATCTACTTCATCAATGGGTGCACTTATGTACAGACAGCTGTTATCAATCAGGTCGATTGCAGGCAGGGTGGAGATACCGATAGGCGATGGTGTGACAAACTCAGCCAGTTCACCATTGACCTCTGCTATGGTTCCATCAAAAGGTGCCCGTAGTAATGTTCGTTGAAGCAAGGCATTTGCAATGTCTATCTGCGCCTCGCTGACCTCGGTGTTTACCTTTGCTGCACGGCAGGCCGCACGTCGTGCCTTTGCCTCACCGACAGCGCGGTCCATATTTTCTTCAGAGGTAAGTTTCTGACGATGTAACTTGGTTAAGCGTTGCGCCTCATGTTCTGCAACTTCTGCTATTACACAGGCCTCATCTGCCCTGGCTCTGGACGCTTCTGCCTGACGTTGTGCATGATGAAGTTGTGCAGCCAGGTCTTCATTCCATATTTCCAGTAATATTTGTCCAGCCTTGACTCGGTCACCTTCATGGACGGGTAGTTTGGCAATTTGTCCACCAGTAGCAGGTGAAAGACGTGCTCGCCGGCAGGCCTGGACGGTTCCCGCTCGGGTATTGGTTACGGTAGATTCTACACGACCTTTTTCAACTACTTTTAACACAACACGAACAGGTTTTGGCCTTGATACATACCAGATAGCAACCGCTGCTAGTAGCAGTATTGCGATAGAAATTTTAATTTTTTTGTAACGAGTCGCCATGAGAATTACTATAGTAAGATATTGATACCACTATTCTTTTATTCTAACCGCAAGTACATCACAATGAGCATGATGCAGGATGCCATCGGCAGTAGAACCTAATAACCTTCCCAATCCGTGTCTGCCATGTGAACCAACAATGATCAGGTCGTAGCTTCCTTCTTCTGCATACTGGGTAATCTCATATTTTGGAGTGCCGAGATGCACGATTTGTGGCGAGGAAGAGAGCTTGTATTTCTCTGCAAATTTCTGCAGTGATTTTTTCGAACCCTTTATCAAGTCATTTTCATCAATAGTCCAGTCGGATGTCATTCCCAGATCGCCTGCAAATTCCATAGGTGGACTATATTCGACAACATGCATCAGGGTCAGGTTGGTATCGTATCGGGAGCTTATCTCCATCGCCCGCTCGATTACCTGCCCAGTGGTTTCGGAAAAATCAATTGCAACCAGAATATTGTTATAACCTGACATAATCTGTCCCCTTACAGTATTTTCTTACGGGAAAACGAATTTGACCTCGATATAATGCACCTTTACGTTGCGATGTGCCAGTGTGGTAGTTTGGAATAAATCCTTGACTAGATGGTATAGTATTGATTAATGGAACACATTATACGGATACTAGACGATTCAGATGATCTTGCGCATGTCGTCGCGAAACGATGGGTTGAGCTTGCCGATCAAGCAATAGCGCAATCTGGCAGTTTTAATGTTGCCCTGTCTGGTGGTTCAAGCCCGCGAAAACTATTTCAACTGCTGGCACAGCCGGAATATTCCAAACAGGTACAGTGGCAGAAAGCCCACATCTATTTTGGAGATGAACGTGCGGTTCCGCTTGACCATGACGATAGTAATTACCGTATGGCAAAAGAGGCACTGCTGGATCATGTGCCTGTACCGGAGTCGCAGGTACACCCTATCTATATAGACCTGGATAATATTCGGGAAAGTGCAAACCATTATGCAGAGGTTTTAAGGGAAAATATTGCAAACAAACACATGAGGGAATCAGACGGGCTTCCCAGGTTTGACCTGTGTTTACAAGGTATTGGTGATGATGGTCATACGGCCTCCCTGTTTCCAGGCACAGAAATCCTGAATGAAAATGAAAGGATTGCGGCCGAGGTTTACGTAGAGAAGTTTCAAAGCTGGCGGGTCAGTCTGACGTTTCCGGTATTGGCAAATGCACAGACCATAATATTCCTGGTGGCTGGGGGAGGAAAGGCGAAAATCGTACAACAGTTACTGGAGTCCTCAGGGGAGGAGAAGTATCCCGTGCAGATGCTCCTTTCTCGAATTAGGAGTCCTCGTATCAAAGACTTTCGTACCAAGGGAAGTGTCCGATCAGAACAGCAGCTGCAATGCCAGGTAGAATGGTATCTTGATAAAGCTGCTGCAAGCAGATTACGGGCAGACCCAAAATGAGATTACTGGCGGGAGACATAGGTGGAACCAATACACGGTTGATGGCGGCCGAGTATATTTCAGGAAATCTAAATATACTTCATGAGAGCTCCTATAACAGCCAGGACTACATAAGCCTGCTACATGTTATTTATGATTTCTATCTTCAGCTAGGCGCTGACCAGCAATCATTTGATGCAGCCTGTTTTGCTGTGGCAGGACCGGTGCGTGATCAATGTGCAAAAATCACCAATCTTCCCTGGTATCTGGAGGCTCTGGTTTTATCAGAAACACTCGGGATCGCAAAATGTTCACTCATTAATGATTTTGAGGCGGTAGGGATAAGTCTTGAAGTGTTGGATGAAGATGATTTTGTAACACTACAAACAGGCGAACCCATAGACAAGGGTGTCCGGTTACTAGTGGGTGCTGGTACCGGTTTCGGTGTGGCAACGCAGGTCTGGCAAGATGGGCAGTATATAACTTTGCCTTCAGAGGCAGGGCACACGGACTTTGCGCCAAGAGATGAGCTACAGATGGAATTGTTGGTATATTTAAAGCAACAATCAAGGCAGGTGTGTATAGAGAAGGTGTTGTCCGGGGATGGGCTGGTACGAATCTATGAGTTTCTTTGTGAACGTGAACTTTCTGGTAGAGAACCTTCTGACGAAGGAGAGTCTGAGCCAGATGAGGAGATCATGAAGGCGAAGGCGCGGGGAAATGCGGCATCACTAATCAGTCAACGTGCATTGGATAACAAGAATTCCATCGAAGGCAGGGCGCTGGATTGCTTTGTGCGTGTCTATGCAGCACAAACGGCCAATCTTGCATTGGCCACTATGGCTACCGGTGGAGTCTATATCGCAGGGGGCATAGCGCCAAAGATTCGGGAGCGTCTGGAAGAGAGGGTATTTAACGAGGTATTTTGTGAAAACCCAAATATGTCCTCTCTGCTGAAACAATTCCGGCTCAGCATGGTTGTAAACCCGAAGCCCGGGCTTCTAGGAGCTATGCATTGTGCAAGGCAATCGGTTGCCTGAGCAAGAATACAGGAGTTTTAATAGTCGATGAGTAGAGTATTGTTTGCATGTCTATTGCTAGTTTTTCTTTCACAGGCATGGGCCGATGATCCCATTTTTTTTAGATTCTATATAAAAGTTGAGAAAGCCATTAGCAAGTGTGCTGATGTCACCTGTTATCGTAAAGTAATGGATAAATATGGTTCGGAAGACATACGCAATACATTAAGTAAAAGTACAGATGAATTTATTAAGCAAACATTTGAAATAGAAAAAAAGAAGGCAATAAAAAGGATAAAGAAGGGTCAATACTACGTAGTCGAAAAAATAATTGAAGAGAATAAAGCCAGACTTCGTATTGCCAGCAAGACATACAGTGCCTTAAATGAAACCATCTATTTTGTTAAGGAAGATGGTGAGTGGAAACTTGGGAAGGGAAGCAAGAAGACAAGGGAAGGTAATAAAAAATCAAAGGGAAGTAGTAAGGGGAAAGATGTAACAAATACTCCTTCAGGGTAAAAACCTGGGATGCGGAGCTTCCCAAATAAGCCAGGGCAAGGTGCGTCATCCGCTTCCTTTATTTGCTACCCAGCAGTCCCGGATTAACGACATTAGCAATGGCGTTAACCCTTGAATATATAATGTCATTTTATGTGGGCGTTATCATGTCTAAGCGATTAAGTTATCTAAATAATTGTCGCTACTACATATGAATAGCTGTTCAAATTACACCATAAAAAACGTTGATAACGGGTTGTTATAAATTGCTGTTTTGTCTAAATCGACTCATAACATATAGCGAATGAATTTAACTTGAGGGTAAATTGAGTGATTAACACCAGCCAACTTCTTACCGAAAATGTTCGTTTGCTCAAGGCGCGTGCAAACAAATTTGCGGTTTATGGCGTGATCGTTGCCGTGATAGCCGTTATTTTAGCAACATTACTGGTAAGTTATAATCAGTTTCATGAGTATAGCTATGAGGCTTTCATAGAGGCACAAAAAACCAACCCTGTCCTTTGGGTGCTGGATGGCATGCCTTATATATTTGCATTCTGGGGGCAACACTCATCATCTATCATGGCCTATGAAGCTGGTGCGTTAATAGTAGATCAAACCAATGAATTAAGAGCGCATACCACTACACTTGAACAAAAGGCCGCACATGAAGCAACCCATGATGCACTGACGGATTTACCCAATCGCATTTTGTTAGGTGATCGTGTTCAGCAGGCAATACATACCGCTCAAAGAGATAAATACCAGTTAGCGGTTCTTATATTAGGCTTTAATGATTTCAAGAAAGTCACTAATACGCTGGGACGTTATGATGGTGAACGCTTGTTAAAACAGGTTGCTGCGCGGCTACAAGGCATTATTCGTGAAGTAGACACCGTTGCACGTCTGGCCGATGATGAGTTTGCTATCTTGTTGCCTAAAGTTGGTTATAAAGATGGTGCAGAACGGCTGGCAAAAAAAATACTCACCGTAATGGAGCTACCATTTGAGCTTGATAAACTATCATTAGGGCTTCAAACTTGTATCGGTATTGCGAAATTCCCTGAGCATGGAGAAGATATGGATGTCTTGTTGCAACGTGCAGACATTGCAATGTACACAGGCATAAAAAACAACATTGATTGTATTACATACGATCCAAAGTTGGATAAACACAGCCCCAGACATCTCACGCTCATGGGAGAATTACGTCAGGCTATTAACCAGGGAAAACTGGTATTGTACTATCAACCAAAAGTGCATCTGGATACCAACTGTATCAGAGAAGTTGAAGCATTGGTGCGATGGGATCACGAGACCCATGGGATTATTGGCCCCGATGAGTTTATCCCTCTTGCCGAGCAAAGCGGTCTGATACAACCTCTAACTATCTGGGTGCTTAATGAGGCATTGGGTCAATGTCGCAAGTGGAACCAGGCTGGCGTTAATATTTCTGTTTCAGTAAATCTCTCGGCACATAGCCTCCTGGATCTGGAGATCCCTGATATGGTTGCCGGTATGTTAGCTGCGCATGAAATACCGAGCAGCCAGCTGGTTCTTGAGATCACTGAGACGGCCATGATGGCAGATATGGACAGAACAATGGAAATACTGACCCGCCTGAGTAATATGGGGGTGAGCCTGTCCATCGATGACTTCGGTACCGGATTTTCCTCACTATCCTATTTAAGCAAACTACCCGTGAGTGAAATAAAGATAGACAAGTCTTTCGTCATGGAAATGGCAGAAGATAAAAACAATGCCGTGATTGTGCGTACCACGATAGATCTGGCGCACAACTTAGGGCTCACGGTCGTTGCGGAGGGTGTCGAAACCGAAGATCTTATGCAGCGTCTGCAAGAAATGAATTGCGATACCTTACAGGGTTATTATATTTCTCGCCCAATAAGCGCTGTCGATTTTGATAAGTGGGCCAGCACAGCAGCATGGAAAATAAACGGGTCATAATTAAACCTGATTGATGAGATGGAGCGCAATTAACGGGATTTATTCTAAACAGTGTCCATCCGTAAATGCTAACACTCATCATCTTCATCCAGTGAGTTCCGCCAGTGATGGTCTTCGCGGTCAAACAGACGCTCATCTTCACCGGGCCCCCAGCTACCCGCAGGATAGGTATGAATATAATCACGCTCTGTTGCCCAGAGTTTTAATACAGGGTCTACCACCTCCCAGGCCCAGCTGATTTCGTCATAACGCAGGAACAGGGAATGGTCGTCTTCGATTACATCCAGTAACAGGCCTTCATAGGCATCCAGTTGATAGGCGTTGGCTGTGCAATACCCTGCATCCAGCCGTGTTGTCTCGGAGCGTAGTTCAAGACCGGGTTCCTTTACCTGTAGTTCTATCCTCAGGCATTCATTTGGTTGTATGCCCAGTAGTATCCAGTTGGGTTTGATTTGATCAATATGGGTTTTACGGAACAATTGCTGTGGTGGATGTTTGAACCGAATACTGATCATCGAGCTGCCCTTTGCCAGGCGTTTTCCTGTGCGGATATAAAATGGAACATTACGCCAGCGCCAGTTATCGATATACAGCTTTAATGAAGCATAGGTTTCAGTAGTGCTGTGCTCTGCAATACCTTCTTCATCCAGATAACCATTCACCTTCTCGTTACAAACTGTGCCTTGCGCATATTGT
Source organism: Gammaproteobacteria bacterium (assembly GCA_030638455.1). GTDB lineage: Bacteria > Pseudomonadota > Gammaproteobacteria > DAOWEP01 > DAOWEP01 > DAOWEP01. Next base: position 576 of record DAOWEP010000146.1, on the reverse strand, counting down.
GCCCGGAAGGCATGGGCATGCACCGCATTACGGGGAATCGGTCGTATAGATTTTAATACCTTTACTTTTTCATCACGCAAGGATTCAGGGTCCATATTTGGCGGTGGTTCCATGGCCACCAATGTCAGCATTTGCAGTAAATGACTTTGCAGCATGTCACGAAGTGCGCCGGTGTTGTCGTAATAGTCTGCTCGGCCACCAATACCCAGGCTTTCTGAATGTGTAATTTGCACGTGGTCAATGTAATTGCGGTTCCACAATGGTTCCATCATCAGGTTGGCAAAGCGGAACACCAGTACATTTTGTACCATGGCCTTGCCAAGATAATGGTCGATACGGAAAATCTGGTGTTCGGTGAAATCTTTATGTAGCCCTTCCTCAAGAATCTTCGCGCTTTCCAGGTCATAGCCAAAGGGTTTTTCAATAACCAGCCTGCGGAAACCGTGCTCCTGTTTATTCAGTCCAGCGGAAGCCAGGTGTTGCGCTGTTTTTGCATAGGCCTTGGGGCTGATGGCCATATAGAATACAAGATTGTTTGAAAATATTTCTGTGTTATCGAGCCTTTCTTTCATACGT
>DAOWEP010000033.1 GCA_030638455.1 Gammaproteobacteria bacterium | reverse complement strand
GCCTGATCTGATCTTACTGAATGTAATGATGCCGGGTATGGATGAACCTATACAATTTTCAGATACCATCAGCAAAATCTAATCAAAAAATAATGTCTGATTTTCAGGAAAAATTACAGGGACTACGTGAGGACTATGTAAGTTCATTACAAGACAGGCTCTCCCAAATTCAGACTGAGGCAGAAAGTCTGCTATCCGAATGGTCACAAGAAAGTGCAAAGACGCTACATAGATTATGTCATAGCCTGTCTGGTTCAGGTGCTATCTTCGGTTTCCCCAGGTTAGGCAAGGCCGGGCGACAACTGGAGGAGATATTAAATAAACTTCTTTTAGATGATATCACCGCAAATGAAAACCAGCGTCAGCTAATTGCAGAATATCTGAAAAATATACATAAACAGATTGCCGCTGCCATGCAGGCAGATGCCATCACATTAATACCAGATCCGGACAGTACAAAAAGTTTTGTTCAGCCTGCTATTCCTAATAGCAAACAAAACGGAAAGCTTATTTTTCTGGTGGAAGACGATATACCGCAATCACTACAGATTTCTAATATTATCTCTAACGCAGGCTACCGGGTAAGAACCATCAATCATCTGGAGTCGCTGGAACAAAAGATACAGAAGGAACAACCCGTTGCAATCGTAATGGATATTGTATTCCCCAAGGAAGATCTTGGAGGCACAAATGTTATCAGGGAAATCAATGAGCATACAAACAACACGATTCCAACTGTATTTATCTCGATAAAAAACGATATAGAAACACGCCTTGCAGCCTTACGTGCAGGTGCACGATATTTTTTCCCAAAACCGCTAAATGGCCACAAGCTTATCCAGTGCCTGAATGAGGTCACAGATACTTATAATCAAGAACCATGTCGTGTGCTTATCATTGATGATGATGTACATACCGCAGATTTTCATGCCAACATTCTAACTGCAGCCGGGATAACAACAAGCACACTCAGCAAACCGATGGATGCACTTGATGTGATTCAGTCATTTAAGCCTGAACTCATTCTCATGGATCTGTATATGCCACTATGCAGCGGAGTGGAATTATCTGAAGTTATACGTCAGGACGAATCCAGGCATAACATCCCGATTATTTTTCTGTCCGTTGAAAAAGAAGCCAATAAACAGGTCTCCTCCTTACTTAGAGGAGGAGATGACTTTATTGTAAAGCCTGTAAACGCAGAACACCTGACTTCCATTGTGACTGCTCGCATTGAGAGAGCAAGAGTAATAAATAACACGAACAAGGAATTGCGTACGGCATTACGTGAAAACCAGACTCAACGTCTGACGCTGGATCAACACGCAATCGTCAGTATTGCTAATACAGAAGGAGCCATTACATATGCTAATGACAAATTCTGCAAAATGAGCAAATACCCCCGCAAGGAACTGATAGGCCAGAACCACAGAATACTCAATTCCGGTTTTCACCCGGATGAATTTTTCAGAAACATGTGGAAAACAATATCTTCCGGAAAGATATGGCAGGGAGAGATCAAAAACAAAAACAAAAATGGTGAACCCTACTGGGTAGAATCCACCATCATGCCATTTCTGGATGAAAACGGAACACCATATCAATATATATCTGTACGTACAGATATAACACCTCTCAAACAGTCTGAAATAAAGTTACGTAAAAGTGAAGAAAGACTGAACCGTGGCCAGGCTTTTGCCAACATAGGTACATGGGACTGGAATATTGAAACGGGCGATTTGTACTGGTCTGATCGCATCGGCCCTTTATTCGGGTACGGCAATGAAAAGATCGATACCACCTATGAAAATTTCCTGGCAGCAATACACCCGGACGACCGATCTATAGTTGAGAACGCAGTCGCCAGGTGTGTAGAAAACGGGGAAAGATACGATATTGATCACAGAATCATAACCAGGAAGGGAAATGTACGCTGGGTCCATGAAAGAGGTGATGTAATACGCGATCATAATGGCAAACCATTGCATATGCTTGGGGTGGTACAGGACATCACCAGACGCAAAAAAGCAGAAGATGAACGAGAACATGCAAAAAAAGAAGCTGAGGACGCTAACAAGGCAAAATCTGAGTTCCTGTCCAGTATGAGCCATGAACTGAGAACCCCGCTTAATGCAATACTCGGTTTTTCACAACTTCTGGAACTAGATGATGAAAATCAGCTAAGCGATGGACAAAAAGAAGGAGTTGAACATATAACTAAAAGTGGATGGCATTTACTTGAACTTATCAATGAGGTACTGGATCTATCCAAAATTGAGGCTGGCAAGGTTAATCTGACTCTGGAAAATATCACGTTAATGAAAATACTGGATGAGTGTTTCACTCTGATCGACCCATTAGCCAATGAGCATAATATTCAGCTAATCAATAATATTGATCCTCATATCCAGTCCAGTCAGTTTTATGTTGACAGGACCCGTTTGAAACAAATTTTTCTTAATCTGATATCCAATGCCATCAAATACAATTCCAGGCAAGGCTCGGTCACGCTCACCGCATCAGAATTAAACAATGGAACTGTCCGCATTCATGTTACCGATACAGGGCCAGGACTTAGTGCGGAGGATAAGACCCACCTGTTCAGGCCTTTCGAACGTATTGGTGCTGAAAAATCTGATATAGAAGGAACAGGTATTGGCCTGGTGATTACCAAACAACTTGTAGAACTTATGAATGGAAATATTGGTGTCGAAAGCGAGCCGGGTAAGGGCAGCACATTCTGGGTTGAGTTTAATATTACAAGCAATCAGGAGGGTAACAAGGGCAAAGAAAATGACACTCATGTCCTGACAGGAAAAACAGAAGACAGCAAGTTACCGCAAGGCCATACAATTCTATATATAGAAGATAACCCTGCCAACCTTAAGCTGGTAGAGCATATTATAGAGCAACACAGGGAAGATACCCTGCTTACTGCGCACCATGCGGAACTCGGTCTGGACATAGCACGAACACACCAACCAGACCTTATTTTAATGGATATCAATCTACCCGGTATCGATGGTTACGAGGCACTGCGACAGTTAAAATCCATGAGCAGGACAAAAAATATCCCGGTATTTGCAATAAGTGCGAATGCAATGCCCGTAGATATCAAGAAAGGTCTGGACGCAGGATTTTTAGAATATATTACCAAGCCTATTGATATAAATGAATTCACAGAGAAGCTGGATTCAGCCTTGAGAAAAATCCATACCTAACATAAATAAAATCAGAGGTCCCCTAAAATATAGATGCGCTTAATTCATTTACTGCCGCCAGCATCTCGGCGTCATCCGTTAATGCCTGCGCAATAGAACTCTGGCTCGCATCCACGGGGGAAATTCCATCGGCAATCAGCTTTCCTGCATGAACCAGCAAACGGGTACTGGCACCTTCCTCCAGACCACTACCTTTAAGGTTGCGGGTTAAATGTGCAAACTTTACCAGTCTATCTGCCATCTCTTCATTCAGACCGGATTCCTTGATGATAATCTTTCGTTCCAGTACGGCACTCGGGTAATCAAACTCAAGCGCAACAAATCGCTGTCGCGTACTCTGCTTGAGGTCCTTCAGTACACTTTGGTAACCCGGATTATAGGAAATAGCCAGACAGAACTCACTACCGGCCTCCAGTAACTCGCCTTTCTTTTCTATTGGCAATACGCGCCGGTCATCTGCAAGGGGATGAATCACGACGGTTGAATCCTTACGCGCCTCTACAATTTCATCCAGATAACATATACCACCCGTGCGCACCGCCCTCGCCAACGGTCCATCTACCCAGACCGTTTCACCACCGCTTATCAAAAAACGGCCGACAAGATCAGAAGCTGTCAGATCATCATGACAGGAAACCGTAATCAG
>DAOWEP010000187.1 GCA_030638455.1 Gammaproteobacteria bacterium | reverse complement strand
TTCCTTAAAGAGCTGCTTGGCCTGATATTCATGAAGGTTCATACGGTTTCTGTGTCCGTTTGTGGTTCAGTAAATTCTATTGCCTATGATTTAGTAGGATTATAGGGATTGATGTCGTAATGTCGAATCTTTTACTTTCATATATGACACATTAAGGGCGTTATTCTCTATAATAGCATCAGCGCTTTCTTGGCGGCGGGAGGTGAATGGCACGTTTGTCTACGGCAAGTGCTGCTTCATGAAAGGCTTCAGATAGAGTAGGGTGTGCAAACATGGTCAAGGCGATGTCTTCACTGCTTGCACCAAGCTCCATGGCAATAACGGCCTGTCCGATTAATTCAGAGCAGTTTTGTCCGATCATATGAACGCCCAGTACCCTGTCTGTTGTTGCATCTGCAAGAACTTTTACCATCCCGGTAGTTTCACCAGATGCCTTGGCCCTGCCGCTTGCCAGAAACGGGAAGGTGCCGGAACGATATTCTATGCCACTTGTTTTTAGCGCCTGTTCGGTTTTTCCTGCCCATGCAACCTCAGGATGGGTATAGATAACGGAAGGTATCGTGTCGTAATTTACTTCTGCATGTTGGCCTGCAATGAGTTCGGCAACCATAATACCTTCTTCAGATCCCTTGTGTGCAAGCATGGGGCCTCTTACCATATCACCAATTGCATATACCCCCGGGATAGTGGTCCGGCATTGATCATCCACGTGAACCGCCCCCATGTTGTCCAGGTTCAGGTCGATTTCTTTCGTGAACAGGTTTTCAGTATTGGGTTTACGTCCAATTGCTACAATCAGTTTATCTACTGTTATGGAAGATGACTGATTATCTTGCTGATAGTTAACGATAACCTTGCTGGTCTTGCCTTTGGTGGAGACATCACTGGAAAGAACGCGTGCGCCAAGTCGGATGTCCAGACCCTGACGCGTAAACTCCCGCAATGCGCCTTTAGAAATTTGCTCATCTGCCATGTTCAGAAAACAGTCCTGAGCTTCCAGTAGTATTACTTCTGAACCAAGGCAACGCCAGACACTGCCTAGTTCAAGGCCAATTACACCAGCACCAATAATACCGAGTCGTTCTGGAACTGATGTGAATTCTAGGGCCCCTGATGAATCTACGATAGTATTGTTTTCTAGCGGCGCAGCGCTGAACTCAACAGATGAGGAGCCTGTTGCAAGGATTATATTTTCGGCACTGGTAATTTTTGGTTTTTTCTTTCCGTGTTCCGTAAACTCTACCTGTTTATTCGATAATAATTTCCCTGATCCTTGTAGCCAGTCAATTTTATTTGCCTTGAAAAGGCCGGAAATGCCCATGGTAAGCTCAGAGACTATCTTGTCTTTCCTGCTCATCATGGTTTTAAGGTCAAGTTGTACATCGTTCGCCTGTACACCATGCGATTTGACATGCAGCCTTGCGTGCTCGTAAATGGAGGAGGATTCCAGTAGTGCCTTGGATGGGATGCAACCCGCATTGAGGCAGGTTCCCCCGGGGGCTGGTTTTTTGTTTTTATTAATCCAGCGATCGATACAGGCTGTTTTAAAGCCAAGTTGAGCACATCGTATAGCTGCCACGTAGCCAGCGGGGCCAGCACCAATTACAATCACATCATATTGTTCTTTCATGTTCTGATCGCCTTCTCATTTGTTTGTAGATGTGTAGGTTTATTTTTGTGTGTGCGGTCGAAGGACTATATGTCCAGTAGCATTCTTGCCGGATCTTCCAGTAGTTCCTTGATGGTAACCAGAAATTGTACTGCGCTACGGCCATCAATTATTCGATGGTCATACGATAGCGCAAGGTACATCATGGGCCGAATAACAATATCACCGTCTACTACCACCGGTTTTTCCTGAATTTTGTGCATACCCAGGATGCCGCTTTGCGGAGGGTTCAGGATAGGGGTAGAAAGCATGGAGCCAAACGTACCTCCATTGGTGATCGTGAAGGTGCCACCCGTGATATCTTCGATAGATAGCGTGCCTTCCTCTGCCTTTTTGGCATACGTGCGGATACCGGACTCGATTTCGGCCATGCTTAACTGGTCTGCATCGCGCAATACGGGAACTACCAGTCCTCGGGGGGAGGAGACGGCGATTCCGATATCAAAAAATCCATGATAGATAATGTCATGGTCCTCTATCGAGGCGTTAATTTCCGGAAACTGTTTTAGTGCCTCAATTGATGCATGCACAAAGAACGACATAAACCCAAGGCGAACCCCGTGTTCTTTTTCAAACTGGTCCTTGTATTTGGCGCGAAGGTCCATCACCGGCTTCATATTTACTTCGTTAAATGTAGTCAGGATCGCGGCTGTCTGTTGTGCCTCAACCAGACGTTCTGCAATTTTTGCGCGCAGGCGTGTCATGGGCACCCGTTTTGAGGGACGTTCTTCGTTGTATTCAACGGTTTGGCCGGACTCTGTAATGGTAACACCGGGAGCCTGTTTTTCCGGGGTTTTATCCTGTTTCTCAGCCTGAATTACTTTCTGTTCGGATGTTTCCTCCATAAACCTGATTACATCTTCTTTTAGAATTCTTCCTTCTTTTCCAGTAGGTTGTATGCGGCTTGCATCCAGATTATGTTCAGTGATTATCTTCCGGGCAGAAGGTGTAAGGAAGATTTCAATATTCGACCCGCTTGTTTTCTCTGCCTGTATTTCCTTTGTCGGGGTTTGTTTTCGTTCAGGGGTATCTGCTGCTCTGTCTTTCCCGTTTGCAGGATCCATCCTTGCCAGTAACTGACCAGACACTACGGTTACACCTTCTGCTTCCAGAATTTCCTGGAGTATGCCATCCTCTGGTGCGGGCACTTCAAAAACAACCTTGTCTGTTTCAATATCAACAATATTTTCATCTCGTTTTACAAATTCGCCGGCCTTTTTGTGCCAGGTAACCACGGTACCATCGGCTACCGATTCCGGAAAACCAGGGACTTTAACCTCAATTGACATAATGTTTCCCTATGTTGTAATTGTTATTATTCATAATGTCTTTATGGGAGCTATTTTTTTGTTCCCATTGCCTCATTAAGCAGTGTACGCAGTTGCTCTGCATGAATGTTTGCGCGGCCTACCGCAGGTGCTGCCGACCTGGGTCTGCCAGCATACTTCAGGTATCCACGGTCACCTATGATTTTTCGCATATGATGCTGACTTGCATACCATGCACCCTGGTTTTTTGGTTCTTCCTGGCACCACAGGAATTCTGTTGCATTTTTATATTGTTTCAACTCATTCCGCAATAACTGTTTGGGAAACGGATACAGTTGTTCTACACGTATAATCGCAATATCTGTACGGTTTTCGCTGACCTGCTTTTCATAAAGGTCATAATAGACCTTGCCGCTGCACATGATTACCCTTGTTATATTTTTTTTATCGGTATTATCAGTTTCCGGAATCAAAGGTTTGAATTCACCCTCTGAAAGATCTTCCAGTGTACTGACAGCCAGGCGGTGTCTTAGCAGACTCTTCGGTGACATAACGATTAATGGTTTTCTACAGTTCAACATCATTTGTTGACGTAGAAGGTGAAAGATTTGTGCAGGTGTCGTTGGCATGCAAATTTTCAGATTTCTTTCTGCGCAGAGTTGTAAATACCTTTCCAGTCTTGCAGAGGAGTGCTCCGGGCCCTGGCCTTCATATCCGTGAGGTAATAGCATCACGAGACCTGATAGCTGATTCCATTTTTGCTCGCCCGCACTGATAAACTGGTCAATCACTACCTGGGCATTATTGGCAAAATCACCAAACTGGGCTTCCCATATCGTTAGTGTCTTTGGGTCTGTAATCGAGTAACCGTATTCAAACGCAAGTACCGCCTCTTCAGAAAGAAGTGAATTGATGACAAGAAAGTTGCCCTGGTTCTTTTCCAGATTACGAAGTGGCACATAAGGCTCGCCATCGTTCTGGTTAACGAGTACAGCATGTCTGTGAAAGAATGTGCCTCGACCACAATCCTGACCAGATAGCCGAACACCATAGCCCTCTGTAACCAGGGTTGCATAAGCCATGATTTCAGCAAAGCCCCAGTCGATCGGGAGCGCCCCTGCCGCCATTTTTCTGCGGTTATCCACGATTTTCGCAACGTTGGTATTCAGCTCAAATTTTTCCGGTAGCTCCCCCAGTTTTTCTGATAGCGTTCGAATCCTGTCCAGTGAGACTGCGGTATCGATATGGATGTGACAGGCTTTTTCATAGTAGGGGTTCCAGTCTTCAGTATAGGGAGAATGTGAAGCATTTTGCTTGATCAAATTTGGCGCAGCAATCTTTCCTTCACTCATGGTCTGATGGTAGCTTTCTGCAAAACTCTCAGCATCATCTGACGTTATAATGCCTTCGTCTATGAGTCTTTGTGCATATAGTGCACGGGTAGATGATGTTTCACGAATACGCTTGTACATCATCGGTTGTGTGGCAAATGGCTCGTCTGCCTCACTGTGGCCATGTCGTCTATAGCAAACCAGATCAATGACCACGTCTTTCTGGAACAACATGCGATAGTCGAGTGCCAGTTGAGTGATGAAGGTGATTGCTTCCGGGTCATCTCCATTCACATGAAAGATAGGTGCGTTGACCATTTTGGCAACATCTGTGCAATACAGGGTTGAGCGGGCATCCTGCTGATTGCTGGTAGTAAACCCAATCTGGTTATTGATTACAATATGCACAGTGCCTTTGGTTGAATAACCTCGTGACTGCGACATGTTCAAAGTTTCCATGACCACGCCCTGGCCTGCAAAGGCCGCATCGCCATGAATTAATACGGGCACTATCTGCTTCCCTTCAGTATCATTGTATTTTTGCTGTCTTGCGCGGACGGCACCTTCTACAACCGGGTTGACAATCTCCAGGTGTGAGGGATTAAATGCCAGGTTGATCTGGACTTGCCCGCCAGGCGTTTTGATTTTGGAGGAAAATCCCTGATGATACTTTACATCTCCTGAGCCCTCTGTATCCCGATTGCTCTTGCCTTCGAACTCCATAAATATTTCCGAGGGCGTTTTGCCGAGGATGTTAATCAGTACATTCAGGCGCCCCCGGTGTGCCATCGCTATGAACAGTTCTTTTACCTTGTAGACTCCGCCTCGTTGTATGATCTCATCCAGTAACGGAATCAGGCCTTCAGCACCTTCCAGTGAAAAACGTTTCTGCCCGGTATACTGGGTATGCAAGTATCTTTCCATGCCTTCTGCGGCAGTGAGACGCTTCAGTATATTAATCTTTTCCGTTGCCGAGAGTGACGGATCGCAGCGATGATGCTCAATATTGTGCTGAATCCAGAGTATCTCTACTGTCTCGGTAAGGTGCATGAACTCGGAGCCGATTGCCTCACAGTAGTTCTGCTCAAGTAGCTGAATGATTTCCCGTAGTGTTGCGTGGTCCGGGGCCACCATTCTTCCCGTATCAAAAACGGTATCAAGATCAGCTTCTGACAAGCCATGGTATTTTAGGTGAAGATCACGAACATCCTGAATTTCACGCTTTTCGAGCGGGTCAAATTGTGCCTTCCGATGACCACGTATTCTGTATGCATCGATCAGTTGCAAAACTCGAACCTGCTTACCTTCATGGACAGTGCTTTGTTGTGCGCTATCTGCTGTTGGCTTTGATGGTTTGTGGAGCCGAGCAATCTGCCGAAATGTATTCCGAATTTCTGAATGGGGAATGTCTTTAACGGTACCGTTTACCTGTGGCAGGGTGTCAAAGTAAGAGCGCCATTCAGGCTCCACCGAATCCGGATTTTGCAGGTAGGTTTCGTAGATTTGTTCAAGATAAACAGCATTGCTTCCTGCCAGAAGGGAAGAGCCTCGTAAGGCTTGAAGATCAGGTTTTTTTACTTTGTCATCCATTGCTCTGTCTGATACAGATGGTTTGGCCGTTTACAGGAAGTCCTCAATATAATATAGCGGCGGTCTTTTTGTTTTCTATATATTTTTTGGGTAAAACCCTCTATTCGGGCATGTTTTTCAGGTGTTGTGATGTTATTACGTTGAAATGATCGTCGCGTTACGATCCCCTGAGCTTTTTTAATAGGGCCTTTGGCTGCTCGATGGCAGATAATATGACTGTCAATTAACATGCAAAAAATATCACAAGTATTTGTTTATTATAAATAAAACTAGATCAGAAATTATGAGCAGTGAAGCAGGGATGTTTGTCTAACGCGTATCTATTTCAATAGCTAAAGCACCGTAAAGCCCAGTCGTCTCCTTCAGCAGCCACGGCATGAGTATATGAATCAACTTCAGGTAAATTTTGAATACACCATTTTGCCTTTGAGTTTGGGCTAGCCTTTGCTTGAAGATGCTCGGGTAGTTTTATTATTTCGGTGTGGGGTTCGGTTGATATGCTGACATCAAAATTGCCAAGTCCGCCCGATAGTCCAGTACCCAATGCCTTGAGTATGGCTTCTTTACGGCACCACCCGCTAAAGAATGCATCCTTCTGCAAGGGGCCGGGTGTGTTTTGCAGGGACTCATATTCTGCAGGACTGAAGAACCTTCGGGCAATCTTCAAATATTCGAATTCCCTTTTCAGATATTCAATATCTACCCCAACAGCACGATCAGGCGAGATGGCGATGAGTCCATAATCATGTGCATGGGACAGATTAAAGTGGGCTGATATATTGTTGCTATCGGCGATGTCTGGTGAATTATCGGGAAATGTAACCAGCATGGGCTTCCCATGAGTATTCTTATTAAAAACAATCTTTTCAGGTGATTTATTAAGGTACCTACCTAGCAATATTCTCAGGATTCCATGGGCAGCAACATATTGTTCACCAGATGATTGTTGGAAAAATCTTTCAGACCTGGCCAGTTCATCTGAGGAAAGCAACTTCCTCATTTCATCGAGCTTGGCGGAGGGCTGGTTTAATGAGAAAAGCCAGACATCCACTGTTTCAGGAATCAGTTGAAGGCGATCCGGTGATTCAGACCATTGTTGGGGGGAAACAGGCATAATTAGTTTTCTGGTTATAATGATTGAATATTACACAATTATCCTGTTTCAGTGTGTTTTTGAATCATTATATTAAAACAAGCAGAGCAGCTTATTAGCCAGATTGCATAGGTGGTTTTTCTGGGGTACTCTGACGCGCTTTAAAATGTTAGGGATAATGAGTTGTACTATTGAGCTGTATTGGAGAGCTGGCCGAGTGGTTGAAGGCGCACGCCTGGAAAGTGTGTATGGGTTAATAGCCCATCGAGGGTTCGAATCCCTCGCTCTCCGCCAAATCAAAGTAAAAGCCCCCTTTTTGGGGCCTTTTACTTTATCAGGTGAGTGAGGACTTGGTTCAGAGCCTAGGGTTCGACAAAATCGCCTGGAGCGATTTTGAGCGCGCGAAGCGCGACCCGAAGGGCGTAGGGCAGGAAGCCCGAAGTAATCCCTCGCTCTCCGCCAATTTAAATAGATGCCCTTAAAAGGGCATCTATTTAAATTGTTGACTGTGGAAGGGATTTGAACCCGGAAAGAGGGTTCGACAAATTGGCAGGACGACGAACATGGATGTTCTAGTGTCACGATAGGCAGGATGCCGGAAGTGACCGCCTGAAGTATCCCTCTTCGCTAATTAGTTGCTACAATATTGCCAGTAATAAGTTTAATTAAAAATATTACATTGTATTTATAATTAACTGTAATAAAACAAGTTTATGGCGGCCTGCATCGGTCCCCTCGCGACGATAAACTGTGAACTCCGCCAGGCCCGGAAGGGAGCAACGGCAGCAGTGGATTCGGGCGCCGGGGTGTGGCTGGTGCGGGTTGCCACCCTATTTTTAGTGACTAGAAGCCAGTGGCTAGTGACTAGCCACTTCCTGATGAATGATATTTAGGCAGTTTGTCAGGTTATGATGCTAAGATAAAAAGCCCGAATTTTGATAGAGTAAATTCATGAGTTATCAGGTTCTCGCGCGTAAATGGCGCCCACGTAATTTCAGTGAGATGGTTGGGCAGGAGCACATCCTGCGTGCCCTGATTAATGCACTGGATAATGACCGTCTTCATCATGCATTTTTATTTACGGGTACCCGTGGTGTTGGTAAAACCACTATTGCCCGAATTCTGGCCAAATCCCTGAATTGTGAGGCCGGTGTTAGTTCTAATCCCTGCGGGAAATGTAGCGCCTGTCAGGAGATCGATGAAGGACGGTTTATTGACCTGATAGAAGTGGATGCTGCCTCACGCACGAAAGTAGAGGATACGCGTGAGCTCATGGATAACGTCCAGTATGCGCCAACAAGGGGGCGCTACAAGGTCTATCTGATAGACGAAGTACACATGCTCTCCAACCACAGTTTCAATGCCTTGTTGAAAACATTGGAGGAGCCGCCTCCTCACGTAAAATTCTTGCTGGCGACTACAGACCCACAAAAATTACCGGTCACTATTCTTTCCCGCTGCCTTCAGTTTAACCTGAAGCGATTGCCGGTAAAGATGATTGCCGACCATCTGGCAGATGTTTTAAAGCGCGAAAAAATCAAGGGTGATGCGCCTGCCATTCAGGCGCTGGCACGTGCTGCAGATGGGAGTATGCGTGATGCCTTAAGCCTGCTGGATCAGGCGATCGCACATGGAGATGGGAAAATAACAGATAAGGAAGTCAGTGATATGCTCGGTACCATAGAGCAGCAGCATATTACTAACCTGTTGACGGCACTGGCAGAGAATGATGGCCAGGCAGTGCTTGAACTGGTAGATCAGTTAGCCGAACAGGCACCGGATTTTGCAGGTGTACTCAAGGAACTGCTTTCAATGCTGCACAGGATAGCGTTGGCGCAGGTTTCTTCAGAGGCTATAGATGATAGCCTGGGTGATCGGGAGATTGTACTGTCGCTTGCGGAGGCCGTTAGTCCTGAGGATGTGCA
>DAOWEP010000011.1 GCA_030638455.1 Gammaproteobacteria bacterium | reverse complement strand
TTATTAAAAAAGGAGGGGTGAAAAATCAGGTCATCATTTTCTGCATGGCACTAATGGCTTCCTTGTTTTCTTTTATATCGACCTCATCCATTTCAGGTGTAATGCCCAGGCGGGTAAATGCGGGTACGGATGACCAATCTATGTCTGCGAGATAATGTTGACTTCCTATGTGGCTTTGCAGATTTGCCACGATGACGACATCTACATAGTCCGGTGGTGTGCCAGGGTCTCGTTGCAGGTATTCATGTTCAGCAGCTACTGCCACCAGGCTATCAGGGAAATTCCAGTTGGACAGAATCATTTTGCCAAGGATAGGATGCAGTTTTGCAACTAGAAGATCCAGTGCTGCTTCATTTTCCAGAAGCTCGGGGATTTCCTCGGCATATTTCAGGATGGGCAATACGCCAATGTCATGAATCAGACCTGCGAGCATGGCCTGATCTTTTTCCAGGCCCTCAGTACTTGCCGCTATCATCTGACAGATTGCGGCTACCTGAACATTGTGTTCCCATAGTTGTCTGAACCGAATATCCAGTACTTCATCGGTTGCCTGAAACATCTGCTGCATTACAATACTGCTGACAAGGTTGCGAACCTGTTCATTGCCCATTCTGGCAATAGCTACCTGTAAATTGTCGATGGGACTGGTTGCCCTGTATAAAGGGCTGTTGGCTACCTGTAATAGCCTTGCGGAAAGGGCAGCATCCTGGCCGACAATCGCAGTTATTTGTTCGGCAGTAGCGTTTTCGTCTTCGACCGCATCACGTACGCGTAATGCTACTTCCGGGAGCGTGGGAAGTACCAGTCTTTCGTTTTCTATATCTTCCAGTAGGTCGTGCAGGAATTTCTCATCCGATTCCACGGCTGTTCCTTTATAGAGGTTATTCTCATGACTATAGTTGAATCTCTTTGATTTTCAATGAAATTTACAAAGATCTCTAGCTATAAACAAACTATGAATCCTGGAAAGGGTAAGGTAACTCTGCAAATTCCAGTATCGGGCCGTTCTTCTCCCCAAGATGGATTTTATTGTTGGCCTGACTGGAGATTTCAACAACGGCAAGCACCTGATAACCCCCTTCAGGCGAAGGGCTTGCATTCACAATCTTACCCGTGCCCTGTCCGCTGCTGGAGCCTGCGGAGAATAATTCATCGCCAGGTTTGGGCGCAATATCGCCCTGGACATGGGCCAGATACATGCGTCGTTTAAGCTTACCAAGATACTGCATTCGCGCCACAATTTCCTGGCCGGTATAGCATCCTTTCTTGAAGCTTACGCCATTGGTTAATTGCAGGTTTACCATTTGAGGGATAAATGCTTCTGTTGTTTCTGGCAGTATAAAGGGTGTTCCAGACAATATATCAAGCAATGCCCAGCCAGGTTCACCAATAGCTGTGCCTCTTACATTAAGCGTTTCCCATAGTTTGGTAATTGCATCCAGGCCACCAACAATCTGAAATCGTGGTTGCATCCCGGGTAGTCGGATAACAGAGAGATCATCTTTTTGTGAGGCCTCAAATGGCTCTTTCGGAGCAATGCCCAGTACGCCGTTGAGCTCTTTATCTGCTTCAGGGCCAGCGTAACCCATACGAACCAGGCTATCACTGGCATCCTCCAGAACAACCTTGGACATGAGTATGAACATGCTTAAACGTTTTAGTGTTGCCTCAAGCAGGTTCCTTGGGAGGCTGAGGTAATAGGTATCCCCGCGTTTAAAGATCAGAAAGTTTGATAGCATTCTTCCTTTTGGAGTGCAATAAGCACTGTATTGAGCTTTTGTCTCCGACACGTCACGTATATCATTAGTCAATTGCCCTTGCAGGAATTCACTCACATCTTCACCGCGAGCCGAGATTAGTCCGAAATGAGATTGGTCGGCAATCACATGGCCAGTAGTCGCTACCTCGAGTTCTCGTTGTGGGTTACCGAAATTGGTGACTTGGTCACCGTCAAGCTCAGCACCATTATCTAACAGAAATTCTTTCCATTCAGGTTTCATGTTATACAAGCCCTTTAATACTTACAACTGAATCATAATGGGTTCGGGAAATTTTTTCAGGCTGGTATTTCTTAAGGATTTATACATACTTTTAAAACTTGAGCTTGAGCGTAGCTCGAACTATGCTTAACCCTTATAAATAAAGAAAATTAGTGCGTAGTCACTAGCATTAATACCTAAAATTAAATAAAACTAAGGAACAGGATGGAAATTCGCAAGAATCGACCGGTTTTTCTTAATCTTCTTCGCATTCGAATGCCAATTATGGCTATTCAGTCCATTATGCATCGAATTTTTGGTGTACTAATGGTGCTCATGTTGCCGCTGGTAATCTATCTTTTTGATCTTTCTCTAATGAGTCCGCAGGGTTTTGATCAGGTGAGTGAGTTTCTTGCCAGTCCTTTTGTTCGTATTTTGGCAGCAATTCCAGTCTGGGCACTGGCGCACCATATTTTTGCGGGTATACGATACTTGTTGCTGGACGTTGAATGGGGGATTTGCAGGGATAATGCTCGTAAAAGTGCCTGGTTGGTAAATGCAGCTGGTCTGTTGGTGCTTGTGATATATCTGGGGGTCATGCTGTGAGCCGTCGGATAGATGGTCTGCGTACGTGGGTCTGGCAAAGGATCAGTGCAGTCTATCTACTTGGGTTTACCCTGTATCTTTTTTTCTATTTCTTATCTTCAAGCCCTATGTCTTATGAGCAATGGAGTAGCTGGGTAGCAGGCCCTGTGGCCAGTGTTGCGATTGTACTGTTCTTTATGATGCTGCTGGTCCATGCCTGGGTAGGGATACGTGATGTAGTTATGGATTATATCCATCCCTTGTTTATAAGGGCGTTGATTCTGATTCTGGCCGGGTTCTCCCTGCTATCTTGTGGTATCTGGCTGGCCCGTATTCTTGTGAGAACAATAGTGATATGACAATAGGAAGACGTAAATTCGATACGCTTATTATTGGGGCCGGTGGAGGTGGTTTGCGCGCCGCCCTGCAGCTATCACAGGCAGATGCCAAGGTGGCAGTGGTTTCCAAGGTTTTTCCTACCCGTTCTCATACTGTAGCCGCGCAGGGTGGCGTAAACGCAGCGCTGGCGAACGTAACCCCGGATAACTGGCACTGGCATATGTACGATACGGTCAAGGGTAGTGATTATCTGGGCGATCAGGATGCGATTGAATACATGTGTCGCGCAGCTTCACGGGTAGTGGTAGAGCTGGATCACTTTGGTGTTCCTTTTTCACGGTTGGAAAATGGCAAGATTTATCAACGTGCCTTTGGTGGTCAGAGCAGGGACTTTGGTGGTGAACAGGCGACCAGAACCTGTGCCGCAGCCGACCGTACTGGACATGCAATTCTTCATACGCTTTATCAGCAGAATATACGTGCCAAGACACACTTTTTTGATGAATATTTTGCGCTGGATCTTATGCGTGACGCAGACGGTTATGTGCTCGGCGCGGTGGTAATGGAAATAGAAAGTGGTGAGCCTCTGATAATTGAGGCGAAGACAACATTGATTGCTACAGGTGGTGCAGGTCAGTTGTTTCGTACCAATACCAATGCATTAATCAATACAGGTGATGGTCTGGCGATGGCATTGCGTTCTGGCATTCCATTGCAGGATATGGAATTTTTTCAGTTCCATCCTACCGGGATTGCAGGGAAAGGCATGTTGATCTCGGAAGGTGTTCGGGGTGAGGG
>DAOWEP010000147.1 GCA_030638455.1 Gammaproteobacteria bacterium | reverse complement strand
TTGAGAAAACGTGCAGAGCGTGCACGAATTAATGTGTTCCGTGCGGCAGAGACTGATTGCAAGGAATTAAAGGAAGATCTGGATCGATTTCAGAAGAGCATTGCGCTCTTAAATCAGGAAAATAAGTCACCGGAAAATACAGTAGCGGATGATGTATGAATAAAATAATCCGTTATCCCTTGCAGGCATTAAATTATGTAATATTCATGGGTATGATCTGGTATTTTTCTATCTATCCTCCCTATCATCAATTAGAAGAAGATCAGGCGATGATTACTTTTACCATGAGTCATGTGGGTAAGCATGTGACTGAATGTAAAAAAATACCCTATGAAGAGTTAATGAAGTTGCCTCCTAATATGCGTAAACCAGTGGATTGTCCGCGTGAACGCTCACCTGTTATTATGGAATTACAGATAGATGATAAAGTTATTTATAGTCATACTGCACAACCTGTTGGCCTGTACAGCGATCAAGGAATCGATGTTTATGAAAATATCAGGGTGTCAGCTGGTACATATCATCTAAAGGCATGGGTTAATGATGATGTTAATGTGGAAGGTCCGATTTATGAGCACGAACAGGATATTAATCTTCGGCCAGAGCAGCATTTGGTGATTCAGTTTGAATCCGGGCTTGGTGGATTTTCAGTTAAATAACAAGACCTTCCAGTTGTCGCCAACCTCTGGTTGGCTTCTTATGTTCCTTCTTAGTCGTGAGTATTTTTAACCCGTGGATATAAATTCTTCTCACTAATACGGTTGACATGCGAGACGTCTACGAACAAGTTGGTCTAATTTTTCAATCAATCGTTTTAAAGGCAAAAAATAGTGAGTGAAGAAAACAGGTTAGTCGATAGCTTTACACTCAATATCCCTGAAGATAGAGCGAATATAAATATAAGTATTGGTTGGTTGTTGCTGGCTATTGGTTCAATGGTTGTGGCCGGGATATTTACTATTCTTGTTGTGCTGTCTCGAGTGCTATATACCAGGGAGTTCTTTCCGTGGGTAGATTTTTTCCATACAGCTCTTGTGGTGCATGTTGATTTAACGGTATTGACCTGGTTTCTAAGTTTTGCGGGTTTGTTCTGGACCCTGAATAGTACCAGGCGCTGTATCTTATGTGGTTGGAGCGGACTTTGTCTGGCCGTTGTGGGTACGCTGGTAATTGTTTGTTCTCCGTTTTTAGGGGCAGGCATGCCCTTTATGAATAACTATGTCCCTGTCTTGCAAGACCCTATTTTTTTTATTGGGCTGGGTGCCTTTGGGCTTGGATTTTGTGTCCTGGTATTACGAGGTCTCTTTTCTTCATGTCCCGTAGGAGCCAGTATTAGTGGTAGTGGTGCTATTCGCTTTGGTCTATATACAGCCCTGATTGCAGCTCTTTTTTCCATATTAGCCTTACTAGCCTCATGGTACGGGATCCCGGATTATGCGCAAGGCGAATACTTCTTTGAACTGCTTTTCTGGGGTGCTGGTCACACATTGCAGTTTGTGCATATACAGTTGGTACTTATCGTCTGGTTATGCCTGGCTACCGTTGCCGGTATCAATCTTAAGATTGCACCGCGTATTGTTTTACTCATGTTTGCTATTGGATTAATGCCGGTTTTACTAACACCTGTTATTTATGTGATGTTTGATGTGTCATCGGGAAATCATCTGCAAGCATTCACCTGGTTAATGCAATATGGTGGTGGAATAGCGGCTATACCCATTGGGCTGACGATTGCTTATAGTATGTTTTCAGGTCGCAACGGATTTCCTGAAGTAAGTGGTGAGCGTAATGCACTAATATTTTCCTTTATTCTGTTTGCTACGGGTGGTGTCATTGGTCTTATGATTAGTGGTAGCAATACTATTGTACCTGCGCATTATCATGGCTCAATTACTGCAATTATCCTGGCCTTTATGGGTATTACTTACCACCTGTTGCCTCGGCTGGGGTTTAAAAAACCAGAGGGTAAAATGGTGAGATGGCAGCCTGTCATTTATGGTGTCGGTCAGATGATGCATATTTCCGCCCTGGCCTGGTCTGGTGGCCACGGTGTGCAGCGTAAAACAGCAGGAGCCGCTCAAGAGCTGGATACTATGGAAAAGGTATTAGGTATGGGTATTATGGGGCTAGGTGGGGGTATTGCGATTATTGGAGGCGTAATTTTTCTGGTTATTGTATTTAGGTCTATGCTTGCTGCAAGGTCAGGTTACTAAGACGGTTCTGGTATTTTAACCAGAATTTAATTAGGTATGTCTGAAGGAGAAACCGCAGGGGACTGAGGCTGTTGTAGTTGAGTGTTTTCTTTAACGGCTGAATCTTCTGGAACATCTGCAAAGTGCTGGATGGTTGTGAAGGTAATGAATGCCAGGATGGTAATGATGATGAAAAACACGACTGATCTGTTAGCCAGGCGCTCACCACGTTTTAGTTCAATTTGATTGAGTATCTTGTCTGATACGACATAAAGTACAACTGCAGCAAGAGTGAAATAGATCATTTCCATTATGTAGTACCTTTGGCTCAGCGCGTATCTTGTAAGAGTGCAATAGTGTATTAAAAAACTCTGTATTTCAAGTTGATATTGGTCAGTTAGTCAGCGGATAGAAATGGAATGTCATGCTTGTCGGGTTATTTTTTCTTTTTATCGTTTTGTCGCCATTGACCAAAAGCCCAGACGGCAAAGGCTGTCATCATGATAAGGTTGATGATGAGGCCGATGATAAAGAAGCCACCTAATTTTCTGTCGCTAGACAGAATGCCCTTTTTTTGAGCAGTCAGCTTGTTGTTGGCAGTTGTATTAATGGCTTGCTGTGCCGCTTGTGTTTCAGTCTGGGTGTTGTCGTTGGCCTGACTGTTACTGAATGAGATATTCGGGATTAACAGACATATTATGAATATGAAAGAAATAATCTTGCTGTTATTGAGGCAACAAATATTCATGAAATAGATCGAGGTAACCTAGTCTTTAATGCTTTTTATTATACATTATATTCATTTTGTTAATAGGAGGCTGTAAATTACCAAATATTATTCTGTAACCAGATTAAATACCGAGAGCAGTATCAATAAAGGGAAAGACTTTTTTTGCTGGAGTAGCGTTAGATTGAAAGGTCTCGTTCGTGGTTATTCATTAGAAAAAGTATTATTACCGATGTCATAATTCACTGTGGTTGCCTGACCAAAACTTGTTTGATAATGGAAAAATGCATTTGATCCCTCTGATCTGTATTTTATAGTCATAATTGGATTTTCATCATCCGGACTCTGTAATTCTTCAGGAATGGAAGTGATGTAGTCTGGTATGAGTTGCTGTAATGAGTCAGGGAATTCCCCATGCTCTTTTTTATAATCTATTAAAGCGGGTCGAATCTGGGTAAAAGCAAGTTTACGCTGAATGGTCAATTCCTTGAGATCCTGATTGACCAGATCTTTAGCCTGGAAGATGTATGAGGTTAGAGCCGCTATAGGCACAATAATGATTATGGCTATGAAGACATAAAATATTTTTTGTATGGTACTGGAAGATGATTCTGACATTGGCTTATTTACCTTTCACTAATCATACCTAGTTGGGATACGATGATCTTTGAATTATGGGGCGGTGAAAACGAGGCGATAATATTCGCCTGTGGGTTTACAAGAAAGATAGAGCTGGTGTGGCTTACCTGGTAATTTTCATTTGATGATTTTTCTTCAATGATGTAGGCAGCATTGAATTGCTTAATGAATGGGTCGATATTATCCTTGCTACCCGTAACGCCGAGGAAATCTTTATTGAAATATTTCATGTACTCCTGGAGTTTATCGGTTGTATCTCTTTGTGGGTCTACTGACACAAAGACAATGTTGAGGTTTGTGTAGGATGCAGTTCCTTTTAGCTGTTTGTATATCTGATTTAATGTTGTCAGGGTAGTAGGGCATATATCCGGACATGTAGTATAGCCGAAGAAGAGCAGTGTATTTTTATTGAGCAGTTGTTTCAGGGTAAAGGGCTTGTTGTTTTGATCGATTAGCGAGAATGGCTGTAATGGTGTCGGAGCCACCTTGAGTACTGCTAGCAGTTCCGTAGGAACTTGTTTATTTGTAAATAGTTTGAACCCAGAAAAGGCTATCAGTACAGTAACAAATGCAGTAACCAGTACAAGAGAGCTTAATACTAAAATATTACGTGAAGGCATATTAATTGTGTGCAGAGCTGTTCCTGAGTTTTCCCGCCATTACTGAATGGTGCAGGGTAGCGGACTATTGTAAGTGAGCAGACTTTATAAGTACAAGGTTCTTGTCTGAGAGTTTTTGCAGCCGCGTTATGTATTGATTGTGAATTTAACTATATAATGCTCCATTAATATAGTTAAATATTTTGGAAAATTATTATGGATGTAAAAATGAAAGCAAGTTATAAATCTCTTTTTGTATCCTTTATTCTGGGATCTCTTTTCCTGTCTGGGTTTTCAAATGCAAAGGAAGAACAGCCAGCGCTTCAGAAGAAAGCGCAAAGTCCCATTGTTTTTTCAGGCTATTTTTCCAGAGAAGAAAATGATGGCAAGATGGCCAGGTTATCTGGCAAAAGTCACTATATTAAATTTTATGCCCCCGATAGAGTGATTCGCCTGTTTATCCCGTATCCCTACTCGATAAGCGTAAAGCCTGAAGCGATTAGTAAGGCGTTTCAGGAAGTTAATAAAATGTCCCTTGGCGATGCCTTCGTAAAAGGTAAATTTGGTTATATGGAGCAGGATATCATAGCCAATATTGGTAAGGTCAAGATTAACCCGAATTCAATTCTGTTTGATTGTGATGCAACAGCACCTTGTCGCATTGAATTCATAGAAAATGCACTAAGAATTATTAAAAAGGGAATACTGGCAGATCACGTCATAATGTTCGATTATGTGGATAAGTGACATGATTATAATAAGATACCCGCTTATTATTTTATTACTATGCTCCCCAGCGCATGCTGCAAGTCCGGTTACTATTCTAGATCCCTGGATCAGAGAGGCACCACCTAATATGCATCATCTTGCAGCTTATATGAGGATTGGTAACGAATCTGAACAGGTTATTACTCTAGTAGATATATTGAGTGAGGATTTTTCAGAAATCGAGATTCATAAGACCAGTATGGAAGATGGTATGGGATCAATGGAATATGTGCAGCAATTAGATATCCTGCCAAATAAGGTGGCAACCTTTAAACCGGGTGGTTATCATCTGATGCTGATGGGTCCAAAAAGGCGCTTGCAAGTGGGTGATCAAGTAGGGTTTAAACTGGTCTTTGCCAATGGTACGGAGATACCTGTTATTTTTGTTGTCAGGCGCCAGGATCACTAGCGCCTTTATTGCTCCTCGTTAGAATTAAGGAATTCTGTATATTTCTGCAGTTTCGTCAGATACTGAATAAAGCATTTCTGCTATTAGTGTAAACCAGGTTATTTCCAGGGTGAGCCTCTGCTTGTCTGTGTAGATATATAACAGTTAGATATTGCTCTGATTCCAGCCACTTTAAAGTATGTTGACGTACGGTTTCCATATTTTCATAAGGGTTAGCGCGCAAGTTACTACAGTCAAAATCGCACGCCAGCAATTATACGCACCTGCCTGATAAGTTAATGACTGTATTTATAGTCAGGCTTGTTAGATCGTCTATTATTAAATGACCATGATCAAGTTGTCAGGAATTCTTTTGAAGTAGCATGGAAAGTTAAATATGAAATCCTGCTAGAGGAAGCAAGTAGATTGCAGCACACGGTACTCAAGCCATTGTTCGTAATATTTTCATGCCTCTTGATGCTGGTACTGAGTACCTTTGTGTCTGCAGGAACGGCATTAGACACATATCCGGAAATCAGGAAAATATTCCCTGGTGCCACCCATATGGGGAGTCTTGCGGGAGAGCCGGCTGCTGTTCCGATTTACCAGCAAAAGCATTTGCTGGGTTATGTATTTACCACGAAAAATATTACACCTATCCCCGCATATTCAGGAAAGCCCATTGATATCTTGATTGGTCTGGATCTCGCGGGCAATATTGCGGGGCTTAAGATTGTTGAGCACCATGAGCCCATTTTACTGGCCGGTGTTTCAGAGGAGAGGCTAGCGCAATACATTGATCAATACAAAGGGATCAATATTTTTGATCGTGTTCGGGTGGGGGCAGATGATCGGCTCGGTTCTGTAGGTATTGATACAATTTCAGGTGCGACCATTACGGTGATGGTTGCCAATTCTACGATCATTAATTCGGCAAGGAAGGTGGCGGCCACTCGTAATATTCCGCAACAGGAAGGAGCCACCGAAACTCAGGAGGCCCCTGTAGAACAACAAACCCTCAAAGAGCTGGATTCAGAGCCAATCATATTAACAACACCTGAGGAACCATCAATTTGGTTGGGGGAAGATGGTGAAGAAGCAATCTGGGTTGGAATCTGGCGGGAGCGAATAGTTGAGATCATTATCCTTATAATCAGTCTCGTGATACTCACCACCATTCTCATGTTCCAGGACTGGGTTGTTCGGCACCCGAGATTATATAATTATTTGCGTCACGGCTTTCTGATATATACCGTAGTTTTTATTGGTGGATATGCCGTAGCGCAACTGTCTGTGGTCAATGTGCTCACATTTGCCCATGCCTTTATGCATGATTTTCATTGGGAGACCTTTGCGCTGGATCCACCTATCTTTATTCTATGGGGGTTTGTGGCCGTTACCCTTTTGTTGTGGGGGCGGGGCATTTATTGTGGCTGGTTGTGTCCGTTCGGGGCATTGCAGGAACTTATCAATATGGTTGCTCGGCATTTCAAGGTAAGACAATGGGAATTTCCCTATATGATCCACGAACGTCTCTGGGCCTTGAAGTATATTATCCTGATTGTCCTTTTTGGTATTTCGATACAGTCAATATCAGAGGCCGAACGCCTTGCAGAAGTAGAGCCTTTCAAAACCGTAGTTGTGTTCTGGTTTCAACGTTCATGGCCGTTTGTACTTTATGCGGGTGGTTTGCTGTTCATTTCCATATTCAACCGCAAGTTTTTCTGCAAATATTTGTGTCCACTGGCGGCCGCGTTGATTATTCCTGCGCAAAACCGGATGTTTGATTGGGTTAGACGACGTGATGAATGTGGCAAGCCCTGTCAGGTTTGTCGTCATGAATGCGAGGTGCAGGCGATCACGCCGTCCGGCGAGATTAACAAGGCCGAGTGCCACTATTGTCTGGACTGTCAGGTTACCTACTGGAATGATCACAAGTGCCCGCCATTGGTGAGAATACGCAAAAGACTGGAGAAGAGAAAACAACGGGACCGTCGTATTCGTCCAAGATAAACATACAAATTAAGTTGTAAATAAATCGTCATCACTTGATCCAGGTTAAGGCAGGTGGGTAGTTTGCATATACAGTGTGTTAATCTTGGACAAGAACTTTATTGTTTTTGTATATCATCTATTGTTTAATGATGTGACAGGCAGCATTGACAAAAGTAGGAATAATACCTTAATAAAAGACATATAAATAAATCCGTCAGCTATGGAGGAATGGCTATGAATAAATCAACTGGAAAAATATCCAGAATGATGGTCTGCGTGATAGCAACCTTGATGTTAATTGCAGCTCCACTACATGCCGCAAAGAAATCTGAGCACCCCGACACACCAGAGCCGGAGTTACGATACAAGGGTGCGCCAGTACCAATTGATGCAGATCAGGCGAAAGAGTCTATTTCGCCCAAGGCACCAAAACTTACTCCAGCGGAATTCAAGCGTGCCAAGTCCCTGTATTTCGAACGTTGTGCAGGTTGCCATGGTGTATTGCGTAAGGGTGCAACCGGTAAGCCTTTAACACCCGATGTTACCTTGAAGAAAGGAACCGATTACCTCAAGGTCTTCATCGATTTTGGTTCCCCTGCTGGTATGCCCAACTGGGGTACCTCGGGTGTGTTTAGCAAGGATGATATCGATATTATGGCGCGCTTTCTGCAACATGAAGCACCGGTGCCCCCTGAATATGGTATGAAGGAGATCAAGGCATCCTGGAAAGTAATCGTGCCGGTTAACAAGCGCCCCAGGAAGCAGATGAATAAATATAACCTGAAAAATTTATTCTCTGTAACTTTACGTGACACAGGACAGGTAGCGCTTATCGATGGTGATACCAAGAAGATCATTACCATTGTAGATACAGGATATGCGGTGCATATTTCTCGTATGTCTACTTCTGGACGCTACCTGTATGTAATCGGGCGTGATGCAAAAATCAATCTGATCGACCTGTGGATGAAGAAGCCTGACAATGTTGCCAAAATCAAGATCGGTATGGAAGCTCGTTCAGTCGAGACATCAAAGTACAAAGGCTATGAAGACAAGTATGCTATTGGCGGAGCCTATTGGCCTCCACAGTTCGTCATTATGGATGGAGATACTCTAAAACCACGCAAGATTGTTGCAACCCGTGGTATGACAGTTGATACTCAGGAATACCATCCGGAACCACGTGTTGCTGCGATTGTAGCTTCTCATGAGCACCCCGAGTTTATTATTAATGTCAAGGAGACGGGTAAGGTTATGATGGCTGATTACTCAGATCTTGACAATCTTAAGGTGACTACAATTAATGCCGCGCGTTACTTGCATGACGGCGGATGGGACTCTACAAAGCGTTACTTCATGTCCGCAGCCAACAAGTCAAACAAGATTGCAGTGATTGACTCAAAGGAAGACAGGCTGGTGAAGCTTGTTGAGGTGGGCAAGATTCCACACCCTGGTCGTGGTGCCAATTTCAAGGATCCCAAATACGGACCGGTATGGGCAACCAGCCATCTGGGTGACGCAAGCATCTCTTTGATCGGTACCGACCCAAAGAGACACAAGAAAAATGCCTGGAAGGTGGTACGTACTCTGGAAGGGCAGGGTGGTGGCTCGTTGTTTATCAAGACCCATCCCAAGTCTACACATTTATATGTGGATACTCCGCTCAATCCAGATGCAGGCAAGAGTCAGTCTATTGCGGTGTTTGACCTAAAGAACCTGGATAAGCCTTATAAGGTTTTACCAATAGCTGAATGGGCCAAGCTGGGCGAAGGTCCCAAGCGTGTTGTTCAGCCAGAGTACAACGTAAAGGGTGACGAAGTATGGTTCTCAGTATGGAGTGGCACGAAAGAAGAATCAGCCATTGTTATTGTGGATGACAAGACGCTTAAATTGAAAAAAGTAATCAAGGACAAACGCCTGCTTACACCGACGGGCAAGTTTAATGTTTATAATACCATGCATGATGTTTATTAACGTTTAATGTTATTGAGTGTGAAGCTTGGGGCCTTTCTGGGCCCCAAGCTTTGTTAACGTATTTGATATGAAGCTGTCCTGATCTTGCATCTGGCGGCGCTGCCAGTTAGCCTATGCCTAACTGGCAGTATCAAGGGATAATTCCATGAATCACAAACTAGGCATGTTTGGCATTGCGTTATTGCTCCTTACCCTGATAACGGGGGCAATATTGGCCTTTATGGCAGGCCCGACCAGCCCATTGACCTGGATCCTGATAGTAATCCTGATTGCGGTTCCGTATGTGCACAAAAAAATGTCAACCCGGAGCTTCGTTCAATGGAAAGCTGAATATAGTGTAGGTATAGACTCTATTGATAGACAGCACAGAAAGCTTATTAATCTGATTAACCAGTTAGTGACCACCGTAGACTATTCCACCGGAGATGAGTTTGAACGAGAGGCGCTGGCCGAACTGGTGGATTACACTAAAACGCATTTCTCTTATGAAGAAAAATTGCTGGAGGACAACGGTTACCCTGACTTTGAATCACACAAGGCTCAACATGAAGGGATGATAAAGAAAGTCAATGAAGTTATTGCCGAGTACGGGCAAGACAGGGATACTGCCATGCAGAATGCCGCAAATTATCTCAAGGAGTGGTTAATCAACCACATCAACGGGACCGACAAGCAATATAGCAGCTTCCTGCGCGACAAGGGCGTGCAGTAGTCTTTATATCCCTCGGAGGATAGTTAGACGCTAATCAATTACGTGTACCACACCCTTCATCCTTTCGTGTGGGCCACAACGATAGGGAAAGGTACCGGTTTTATCAAAACTGCGCTCATATGATTCTTCAGGAAAGAAGTAGTCCGTTTCTTCTTCGCCAGCTTCCTCAAACCACACACTGTGATACTGGCGTTTTTCATTGTTTTCCCAGCGAATGGTTTCACCACGCTTAATTGTTATTTCTGGCGGATTGAATTTGAAGCTTTTTATAACAATTATGTGGGTATCCTCGTCTGCCATAGCACCCAGGTTGAACATGAATATTGCTAGTAAAACCCCAATCTTGATTTGTCTCATAGTAAATAACTCACTTGAAGCCTTAGAAAGAAGGCGTTTTCAGTCACAGATGATATTCAAGTGCTATAAAGAAGTACAGTGAGCACTCTATCAAGGGCTGCATATCAGCTTGTCACCTTGATAGAGCATATAGAGTATAGAAGGAGGGTTATTGAGTAATCGCGTTGATATCTGCCTCTTCATCATCAAATCCCAGCTTGAACCCAAATGAAACATGATGATAGCGAGCGTTGCTGTAGTCGTCGTGGATCGCGAAACCGATGTTGTATTGCTTGTCTGTGGCAAGACTTATATCGCCTGGTTGATCTGAGGCTAGCTTACGTTTCATCTCCACGGTCCAGATACCATCACTAAGCGCGCCAGTAAAGTTTACCCCTTGTCCACCTTTCATGACGCGCTCAGAGAGGATGTAACCATCTTCTGATTCGCCTGTGCCAGATTTGTAGCGTAGTAGATCCATAAACTGGCCATCAGTCAGTGCAGCCTGAATCTCTGCATTATCCTTAAGCTTGTCCCAGCCACCACGTGGTTTGCCGCCTCTTCCTCTTATTTCAATCCCCGTTCTGCTTTCTTTAAGGTACTTGGTTACGCCATTTCCAAAGTTCAGGGTTTGTCCCAGAGGGGTGCTACCTAATGTAGCTGCATCTGGTGTGTGTGGCATGGTGCGGGCATCGTGATGGCAGGATTGCCAGCAGCCGGCTCTTTCAGCGAACTCAACCTTCTCATCATCAGTGGTCAGCATAACGGCCAGTTTTATCTGGTTGTCTGGATCCATCTTGCCACCAGTGGTAAATGGTACTGGTGCATGTTCGCTATCTGGCCACTGGAACCGCATATACAGGTGATCACTATCATGTGTGGTCTGGATTTTTACAACAAAACTGCCGCGTTTCCCCGGTATAGGGTTGGGTTCCAGTTTCTCACCCGTCACAATCAACTCACCAATATCTGCTTCTTCTTCTTCGTGGCATTCGAGACAGCGATCACCGGATTTGAGGGGCCTGGCACCACCGTGGTCGGTTCCTTGCAGTACCCATTCCATTGAGGCCTGGCCTGGGTAAAACAGGGTAATTTCTGCTGGTTCTATATTATTCCAGTTTATTGCTGAACCTCCAGACGTTGTAGCGCCGGTCTGGGTTGTTGGTTTTTCCTTGGCTGTTTCCGGTTTGCTAACAGTAGGTATTTCCAGAGTTTTCTTGCTAACCGATTTATAGTCTTTCACAACTAAGGCCAGCCACGACTCCGGGATCGGACGTTTGTTTGCTGGATTTGGCTTTTCCAGCTCTTCCAGTTCTTCATCACTTAACTGGTCATGAACCTTGTTATGGGCGATGCCCTTATGGCAATCAATGCAGGTATTACCCGCGTTCATGGCATTAATATGTTGTTTGCGTGCACGGCCCTTTTGTGACGCGGGGTTCATGGAGCCGAAATCATGACAGTTCCGGCATTCGCGAGAATCCGTTTTCTTCATGGCATCCCATACGCGTTTCGCCATTTCCAGGCGGTGTTCGTTGAATTTTTCCGGGGTATCGATTGTCCCCATCATCTTATGCAGTAACTCATTGCTGGCCTGAACTTTACGTACAACCTTGTGTACCCATGGGTCAGGTACATGGCAGTCCGAGCAGGTTGCACGTACACCGCTGCGATTGCTGTAATGAATTGTTTTCTTGTATTCCTGGTATACATTTTCTTCCATTTCATGGCAGGAGATACAAAAGGTCAGCGTGTTGGTGGCCTCCATGGCGGTGTTGAAGCCACCCCAGAAGATTACGCCAACGAGCATGAAGAATAATGCAGCGCCCAGAGTACTTCCCAGCAGTACCTTGCGCGACATCAAACTGGGTTTCCAGTTGGGATTAGTCATTCTCAATACCTGTCATTGATCAGTATCTTAAAAAATAATTTCTTGTTGGTTAACATGTTTAGAGCAGGTTAAAGAAAGGGCGGACACAATTACTTATGTCCGCCCGGTTATTGCCTGTAATGTCACACGATATAATTAATGCCCATCAAGTGACGTGGTTGGTACGGTTATATACGTTGAACTTTCCAGTTGGTGTGGTCAGACCCTTGATGCGCTTGATCTCTTTAAGAGTCTTGGCATCGTATACCACGATCTCACCTGTTGGGTTCTTGCTGTCTTTACGATTCCATACAGACACCCACACCTCTGAGCCACCTTTATTGAACTCCATGTGGACAGCTACTTTGCCCTTTTCCCTGGTTACCCGGATAGTTTTCACTATCTTGCGGGTCTTCTTGTCGAAAACCTGCACACTTTGCTGGATTTCTGGCTCAGGGTGTTTGGTCTGGTCTGCCCATACGTACTTGGATTTAGGATGTGTGCGAATGAATACACCGGCACCGTCAGTCTCTAGCTCGTAACAGATTTTCCAGGCATTACGCTTATGACCCTTTGGATCATTACCCCAGACCGTTACCTTGCCAACGCCCAGATGAGTCGTACCTGCAACAGGGCCACACTTGCTATCGTTCCAGTTCGCACCGGGGCCAGGGTGTGGCTTCTTGTCTACATCAATCATAGCTTCCAGCTTGCCTGTCTTTGAATCAACAATCACCATCTTGTCAGATGCATTGGCAGCGATCTGGAAGTAACGACCTGTTGGGTCAAAGAACCCATCATGCAGATACTTGGCTGAGTTGACGACTTTAATGTTCAGGTTATCCAGGTCTGTGTAATTCACTTGCCACATCTGACCCAGTTCCTTTGCAGCTACCCAGAATGTAGGTTCATCGGGTGTAGTGTAAATAGCCGCTACGCGTGACTCATTTACATACTCACCATCAACATTGACACCACGTGTCGAAACCACTTTCAGCGGTTCCATGGTGATGGCATCAAGGATAACGAAGTGTGGAGGCCAGTAAGCACCACCAATGACATATTTGCCATCGCCGGATACCGCCACGTCACGTGCATCGTAGGCCATCTGAGTTTCAGCAACCAGCATCTTGCCAGGTTTTTGCCACAGGTCGATTTTGGTCATCTTGCCGTCACGACCCTGGGTATACCAGAAACGCCCGGCTACCCCGTTGACAGGTTTTTCCTTGTTATGGTGCTCAGTTGCCTTAATAACATGTACTGCGTAACCGGCATCAATATGATCAACGATCTCATGCTTGTCCCCATCGATAATGGCGATCTTGCCAGCGTCACGTTCAATCACTACAAAAAAGTTCTTCCAGTTGCGGCCATGCAGCGGCTTTGTAGGATAATCCTTGGGCTGAATGTAAACTTTATGACGCTCCTTCATCAGAGAAAGTGGCATTTCAGGGGGAATAGGTGGTTCCATCTGAATATATCTGGCGAGCAGGTTGATTTCTTTCTTGCTAAAGATATCATCAAAGTTGTTCATCCCGCCCTCGGTTCCCTGGGCGATAATCTTTGCAAGGCGTTTTGTTCCTAACTTGAGCGTACCTTTGGTTTTCTTCTTTTTGTTGGCTTTTGGTTCCAGGTTCTTGCCGGTAGCACCTTTACGCAGTACACCATGGCAACCCGCGCAACGCTGGAAGTACATGCCTTTTGCCTGTTCGAATTCTGCCTCGTTTAATGGGACCAGTGGCGCTGACTTCTTGGCTACCGCAGTTCCCGATAGGATGGAAAGTCCTGCAATGCACGCTATAAACAATGTGGATGTATTTTTTATACTCATAGACCTGGCTCCGCAGTAAAATGTTGGATATTGAGAGTACGGTTAAAATCCGTCTCATGGCACTGAATTTATAGTAGCAGATATTTTTGTAATTGACCCTAGTCAAATACAGTAAATCAAGTGAAATTATATTATATTGAACATTAGGCTTGTGTCGATATATTTACTGTTTTTGGTTAGCAGCTACTGTTAAATGACAATAACACGAGTATTAATCAGGAGTTTTTATACCCTTATTTATTGGGAAAATAAAGCACTTTAAGAAGAGTATTTTTATGAGTAATTCAGCTTGTGTATATCTGGTTGGCGCGGGTTCAGGTGATCCTGACCTGCTAACCATTAAAGCCCATCGTTTATTACAGGAAGCCGATGTGGTGATCTATGACCGACTGGTATCTGATGCTATTTTGCAACAGATACCAAAAGGGGTATCAAAGATTTTTGTTGGCAAGGCGCCGGACAACCATACACTTTCACAGGATGAAATTAATCATTTATTGCTGAATCTAGCAGGAAAATCAAGAATTATTGTCAGGTTGAAAGGGGGAGACCCATTTGTTTTTGGCAGGGGCGGTGAAGAGGCTATGTTTCTTGTAAAGCATAATATCTGCTTCGAAGTGGTCCCGGGCGTGACGGCTGCAACAGCAGCAAGCACTTATGCTGGCATACCGTTGACTCATCGTGGACTCGCGCAAAACGTACAGATTATTACTGGTCATAGACAGAACCATCAACCACTTGATCTTGATTGGAAGAAGTTAGTAAACCCTTTAACTACATTGGTCGTTTATATGGGGCTGGCTACTATTGATGAAATCAGCCAGCAGTTAATGCAGGCAGGTCTATCAGGGGATACTCCTGTAGCAGCCATCGAGAACGGAGCAACCCCGGAGCAGCGACGACTGATTACGTCACTAATGGATGTTACCCGCGATGTAAGTCAGCATGAGTTTAAACCACCCACTTTATTTGTTATTGGTGAGGTAGTACGGCTTGCTGATACACTGGACTGGTATGATAAAGAGTCCGGTGATAATTCTTCAGATACCCAGAACAACCATGCTCAGGCTTAGCGGGGTTGTCGTTTTTCTCTGTTGCAGTTATATACCTCTTGCTGCTATATCGGCAATCTCTGTAGAACGTCAGGCAGAATTACACAATCTGCTGACACAGGACTGTGGATCGTGCCATGGTATGACCCTGAAGGGTGGGCTAGGGCCTGCACTAACAGTTGAAGCAATTAATAAAAAGCCTCGTGATTTGATCCTGGAGACGGTGTTAAATGGCCGACCCGGTACACCTATGCCTCCCTGGAAAAATATACTGAGCCGAGAAGAAATAGAATGGTTGGTAGACAGGTTGTACCAGGGTATTGATTAATGAACATTAAAACTATGAAGCAGTTTATGGCCAGGCTTTTTATGGTAGCAGCAGTAGTTATGCTGTCAGCCTGTACCATGATGCGAGCTACTGGTGACATGGGCGTAGTGATTGAACGTGCCACTGGCAGCGTAAGCATTATTGAAACAACAAATCGCAGTATTCTCGGACGTGTTGAAAATCTGGGAGACCTCTCACATGCAACCGTTGTCTATTCACGTGACCAGCGCTATGCTTATGTCTTTGGTCGTGATGGCGGCCTGACCAAGATTGATATACTCAATCGATCAATAGCAAAAAGAATTATTCAATCAGGTAACAGTATTGGTGGTGCAATATCACAGGATGGGCGCCTGATTGCGGTTTCCAATTATAAGCCGGGTGGCGTCCGTGTATTTGATGCGGCTAGCCTCGAGCTGATAGCAGATATCCCGGCGACATAT
Organism: Gammaproteobacteria bacterium; assembly: GCA_030638455.1. Classification (GTDB taxonomy): domain Bacteria; phylum Pseudomonadota; class Gammaproteobacteria; order DAOWEP01; family DAOWEP01; genus DAOWEP01. The sequence goes on along the minus strand of DAOWEP010000147.1, from coordinate 8,691 downwards.
GGGAAGGATAATCAACTTTCCAAGGTGGTTGGCCTGGTGGATGTGCCAGGGCAGCAGTTTGTATTTAGTCTGTATGATGCAGGTGAGATATGGGTAGCTGATTTTAGTGAGTCAAAACAACCAAAGCTCAAAAAATTTAAAAAGATCGGTCGACAGCCTTATGATGCACTAATAACCTCCGAAGGCCGTTACTATATTGCAGGTCTGTTTGGTGAGGATGGGCTTGCATTGCTGGATATGTGGAACCTGGAGAACGGTGTCAAGCGCATCATGAATGACTATGGTCGTGGCAAGGAGAAATTGCCGGTCTACAAAATGCCGCATCTGGAAGGCTGGGCCATGACGGGTGACTACGCCTTTATACCAGCCGTTGGGCGGCATGAGGTGTTGGTGATCAACCGGAAGGACTGGCAGGAAGTTAAGCGTATACCTGTACATGGTCAGCCGGTATTTGTGATGGCCAGCCCTGATCATCACAAGGTATGGGTCAATTTTGCATTCCCAGATAATGATACACTTCAGATTATTGATACCGCTACGCTAAAGATAGAAAAACAACTGAAACCCGGAAAGGCCGTACTGCATATGGAATTTACACCAAAAGGCGAAGAGGTATGGGTGTCCGTCAGGGATGAAAATCGCGTGCGCGTGTATAACACCCGAACCTATGAAGAAGTTGCTCAACTGGAGATGAAAAAGCCCAGTGGTATTTTTCTTACACAGAGAGCGCATCGTATTGGGTTGTAACTATGAATAGGTGTGCTGGATAGATACATGAACCTTACTTTAATCGAAAAACGGCTGCTGAATGAGTTTCAGCACAATTTTCCACTAACAGCCAGGCCCTATGCCGAGATCGCTTCACGTCTGGATGTTAGTGAGGAATTTATTATCGAGACACTGGATAAATTACATAAACAGAAAGCCATCAGCCGGGTGGGTGCGGTATTTACACCCAACCGTATTGGAGTAAGTACCCTGGCTGCCATGTCCGTGCCTGAAGATGAGCTAGAAAAGGTTGCTGATATGGTAAGTGGTTATGTTGAGGTAAACCATAACTACGAGCGAGAGCATGATTTCAATCTCTGGTTTGTCCTGACGGCTACTGATGATCAGCATTTGCAAACAGTGCTACAAGATATTGAAGCAGGTACGGGCTATAAAGTTATGTCGTTACCTTTGCTTGAGGATTATCATATTGACCTGGGGTTTAACCTGCAGTGGACATGAAGAAAGTTCAGCAACCAGATAAGGACGGGGTGCAGCTGCTTGATGAGCAGGACAAGGCACTGGTTGGCTTGATACAGTCTGGCTTGCCTATTTGTTCGCGACCCTATCAAAGTCTGGGTGAGCAGGCAGGAATTGCTGAAGAAGAAGTCATTGCCCGATTACAAAAAATGCAGCAGACAGGTTGTATCAGGCGTATGGGTGTAATCGTCCGGCATCGTGAACTGGGTTACCGGGCAAATGCTATGGTAGTGTGGGATGTGCCGGATGAAAAGGTTAGTGAAATGGGTCGCTGCATGAGCCAGTTTGAATTTATAACCTTATGTTATCGCCGCCCCCGCTGTTTGCCGGACTGGCCTTATAATCTGTTTTGTATGATCCATGGGCATAGTCGTGAAGAGGCAATGCAAAACCTCGATGAAATGATCGGCAAGTGTAAAATAGAATATAAGCATCAAGTTCTATTTAGTCGTCGCTGCTTCAAGCAACGTGGTGCAGTCTATCAACCGGAAGCATCAATCTCGGATAGTGTAAAATCAGAATTAGCAGAATCATTTGCTTTCACTAAAATAGTAAGTGGCACCCGATAGCATGCAGTTTGATTCGCTTGATCGTAATATTATCAATACCCTGCAAAAAGGGTTTCCTCTTACTGAATACCCTTATCGTGATGCTGCAGAAAGCCTTGGCACCACTGAATCAGAGTTGATCTCACGCCTGCAATCAATGCTTGATGAAGGCGTGCTGACCCGCTTTGGCCCTATGTTCCAGATAGAGCGGTTTGGTGGTGCGTTTACACTTGCGGCCATGAAGGTGCCGCCTGATCAGTTTGATTCTGTTGCGGAACAGGTTAACCAGTTTTCGGAAGTTGCGCATAATTACCAGCGTGATCATGATTTCAATATGTGGTTCGTGATTGCGACAGAAGATATTGGTGAGATAGAGGCGGTGATCGAGAAGATTGAGGTCTTGACCGGTATTAAGGTATATAACATGCCCAAACTGGAAGAGTATTTTGTTAACCTGCAATTTGCTGTTTAGGTCATGAGCACTGCAACAGGATCACAGGAGGCCGTGTCAGAAAGTATTATTGATGATGTGGACAGGCGGTTGATTGTCGCCACTCAAAAAGGCATGCCTTTAGACCCTCGCCCTTATAATATAATTGCCGATGAAATAGGGATAACCGCATTGGAAGTCAGGCAGCGGCTTGAACGTATGCAGGATGCAGGCGTTATCCGTCGTATTGGCGCAGTGCCCAATCATTACCGGCTTGGCTACAGGGCAAATGGCATGACGGTATGGAATGTACCAGATGAAAAAATTCATGAGCTGGGCCAGAAAGTAGGTGCGCTGGAATTTGTAAGCCATTGCTATCAGCGACCACGCCATTTACCGGAATGGCCCTATAACCTGTTTGCCATGGTGCATGCTAGAGAGCATGATGAGGCTATGGAGTTGGTAGGCAAGATAGCAGAATTGCTGGGAGATGATAATCTGGGTTCTGAGGTATTGTTCAGTACGCGGATTCTTAAGAAGAGTGGCTTACGGTTGATAAACAAAGATCAGTAGAGATTTATTAATTCAGATGAAGGTGACAAATGTTTCGAGTTAGCCAATATATGAATGAGTTGGTAAACCCAACACCACTCGGGCCAAAGCGGAACCCGTCAGGACCGGTTGTGATCTGGAACCTGATCCGACGTTGCAACCTGACCTGTAAACACTGTTATTCAATTTCTGCGGACAAGGATTTTGAAGGAGAGCTATCGACGGATGAAGTGTTCACAGTGATGGATGACCTTAAGGAATTTGGTGTGCCAGTGCTTATTCTATCCGGTGGTGAACCTCTATTGCGTCCGGACATATTCGAAATCTCACATCGCGCCAAAGACATGGGCTTTTATGTGGGACTATCTTCAAACGGCACCCTGATTGATGAAACTAATATCAAGCAAATCGCTGCTGTAGGGTATGACTATGTAGGAGTCAGTATTGACGGAATGCGGGAGACTCATGATATGTTTCGCCGCAAACAGGGGGCATATGATGCATCCATGCATGGGATACGCCTGTGTAAGGATGAAGGGATAAAGGTAGGGTTGCGTTTTACCATGACCCAGGACAATGCCCATGAGTTCCCTGAGTTGTTGCAACTGATGCAGGATGAAGGCATAGACAAGTTTTATCTTTCCCATCTCAACTATGCCGGGCGTGGCAATAAAAACAGAAAAGATGATGCGGTCATGAAATCAACCAGAGAGGCAATGGATCTTCTGTTTGAGACCAGTCTTGAATATGTTAAGAAAGGAATTCAAAAAGAGTTTGTAACCGGCAATAATGATGCCGATGGTGTTTATCTGCTGCATTGGGTCAAAGAACATTTTCCGGATATGGTCGATCATATGCACGCCAAGCTTACCCAGTGGGGCGGAAACTCATCAGGCGTGAATATCTCTAATATTGATAACCTCGGTATCGTTCATCCCGATACCTTCTGGTGGCACTATCCTCTGGGTAATGTGCGTGAGCGCAAGTTCTCCGAAATCTGGCAGGACACATCTGATCCATTAATGGCCGGGCTCAAGTCTAACCCTCGTCCGGTTACCGGTCGTTGCGGTCAATGTAAATTTCTTAATATTTGTGGTGGCAATACTCGTGTACGCGCCCATCAACTTACAGATGATCTGTGGGCAGAAGACCCTGGCTGTTATTTGACAGATGAAGAAATAGGTGTGTCAGGTGCAGGCGAAAGAGTTAAACTTACTCCGTATTCAAAAAATAAAAAACGCGCCTGATTTAGTCGGGTTTTTAATGTAAGCACAGTAAGATATTTTCATATATTTAATTTTCCTGGAGAGCCATAAAAATTCGCATGCGTATTATTTTATTATTGCCTTTATTTCTGGTTGCATCCAATGTCGCACTGGCAGGACAGACTGATCCGAATGTACTCTATAAACAGAATTGCGAGATCTGCCATGGAATGGGTCGGCTCGGTAGTATCGGCCCGGCACTGTTACCAGAAAACCTGAAACGCCTGCGTAAAAAGAATGCGGTCAAGACCATTCAAAACGGCAGGCCAGCCACACAAATGCCGGCATTCGAAGGAAAGTTAACATCTGAAGAAATTGAAGCACTAGTAGAGTATGTCTATACGCCTTTGAAAGAAATCCCTGCGTGGGGTACAAAGGAGATAAAGGCCTCCCATGTTATTCATCATAAGGCCGGCAGTCTGGGCGATAAGCCCGTCTTCAAGGCCGACCTGATGAACCTGTTTATTGTGGTTGAACTTGGAGACCACCATGCAACCGTGCTGGATGGCGACAAGCTGGAACCCATTCATCGGTTCAAGACGCGGTTTGCCCTGCATGGTGGTCCAAAGTATTCACCCGATGGTCGTTATGTTTATTTTGCATCACGAGATGGCTGGATCAGTAAATATGATATTTATAATCTGAAAATAGTCGCGGAGATCCGCGCGGGTATCAATACTCGTAATGCGGCCGTTTCCAGTGACGGGCGTTATATTATTGTAGGGAATTATCTGCCGCACACACTTGTAGTTTTAAATGCATCGGATATGAGTCTGAGCAAGGTGATTCCTGTGAAGGGCAAGCAAGGAAAGACATCGCGCGTCAGTGCTGTTTATGACGCCGCACCCCGCGAGAGTTTTATCGCCGCGTTAAAAGATATACCCGAAGTATGGGAAATTTATTACACTGATGACCATGATCCAGTGTACAAGGGGTGGGTGCATGATTACCGAAGTGAAGAAGGTTTTATAGATGACAGTCCTTTTCCTGTAAGGCAGATTCTTCTGGATGATTATCTGGATGACTTTCTGTTTGACCAGTCCTACACTCACTTGATGGGTGCGGCACGTAATGCCAAAACTGGCCAGGTAGTAGACCTGGATCTACGTCGCAAGGTGGCTGATCTTGATCTGACCGGTCTGCCACATCTGGGCTCCGGTATAACCTGGGAGTACAATGGACGTTCCGTATTTGCAACCCCCAACCTGCAAAAGGGTGAGGTCAGCGTGATTGATATGGAAAGCTGGAAGACCATCAAGCGCATAAAAACACTGGGCCCCGGATTTTTCATGCGTAGCCACGAGAAAACACCCTATGCATGGGTAGATGTATTTTTTGGCCCGAACAAGGACGCAGTACATGTTATCGACAAGCGTACTCTGGAGATCGTAAAGACCTTGCGGCCAGAGCCGGGTAAGACAGCGGCGCATGTTGAGTTTGACCGTTATGGACGCTATGCGCTGTTAAGTATCTGGGATATGGATGGGGCACTGGTGATCTACGATGCAAAAACACTGGAAGAGATAAAACGCATCCCGATGAAAAAGCCTTCTGGAAAATACAACGTATATAACAAGATCAATCGTTCCAGTGGTACCAGTCACTGAGATGATGCGCTAAGAGGAAGTGTGCATGAAAGCAAAATAAGGTTAAGATCGTAACCATAATATGGCCGGTAATATATTATTGGAACCATCGATTTGCAGCTTAAGCGGACATTTAAAATAAAACAACAACCTGTCTTAATATCAAATTCCGTACTTAACTATTTATGCTATCTTGTTAATGATATATATGTAGAGGATTCTGATCATGTCTTTAGTTGAATGGCGCAAAGAATTTGAAACCGGTATTTCCGGTATTGATTACGATCATCAGGAATTAGTTGCATTAATTAACTCTTTTTATGGGGCTCTTATAAATAAGACTGATAAGGATAAGTTAATCGATAGCTTAAATGATATCTACGGTGCGATCTATGCTCATTTTATGCTTGAAGAGAATATGATGGAGAAATACGGTTATGATCAATATCAGGAGCATCATATTGATCATCTGAATTTGCTAGATGATATTCGTGATATTACAGATGAACTTGAAACATCTGAAAAATTCGATGAACAGCAATTAAAAAACAAACTTAATGACTGGTTCTCAATTCATTTCAAAACTCATGATGCACGCTTGCATAATCTCGAAGAACTCATTGCCAGCGGCAAAGCTGATAACCACTCTATCAGGACATTTTTCAAGAATGCAAAAGACTCCCTGTTGGGTAAAAAATAAATTGTTATCTTAAAGAACAAAAAAATATAGAAAGCATAGATTATGTAACTTCTTGAACAATTAATGACATAATAGGATGTTAGCAGTCATTAAATCTTCAGGTCGCCTTTAAACCGTCTTGCGGTGCCCGTCTGGTTTCCAGGCGGGTGCAATCACATTGGGCATGGAGGAGCGGTTTAGCAACCGTGCGGGCGCCAGTGTGAATTCACCATAACGCTGGTTGACCTGATCCATTGCCTCGGCAATCTCCTGTCTTGCCTTTTTATCTACTTTGCCTTGTGTGTTGTCCAGATTTTTATTTTGCAAGGAATCGTGTTCGTCAAACAGTTCCATTTGTTGTCGTACGGGTTGTGGATCCAGTGCGGTCACCTGTACCTGTTTGATTACTTCACCATGCCAGTGGTGTTCTACTATAAAGTTACATAGCCGGAATATGGCATCACCATTATTGCTGGGCGTTGCAAGTCGGAGCTTGTCTCCAATCCATCCTCCCTGTAGTCGCAGGCCAATAAAGTAATGCCGGGCCTCCAGCCGGTGTTTGCGCAGGCGAGCAGCTACTTTCTCGCTCATGTGCAGGAGATAGGTCAGGATAATATTCTGTTTGCAGGTGCCCGGTGGCACAACCTTGCCATGACCCAATGACTTGGGTGCAGCTACTTCCATATGAATCTTGTCGGGATCTTCTCCCTGGCACATGAGCCAGATTCGTCGGCCCAGGTTACCGAAGCGCCGTGCCAGTACGCTGATAGGTAGTTTGCCTACATCGCCACAATGATAAGCGCCATGCTGGGCAAGAAAACTGCCAATGCCTTCGGCGATGCCGCATAGTGCGGTGGTCGGTTCATGTTGCAGACGTTCGCGTGCTTCCCACGGCGGGATGATGGTCAGCCCATCCGGCTTGACAAGTTTTGCCGCGAACTTGGCGGTGGTCTTGTCGCCGCTAATACCTACAGAGCAGGGCAGGCCGGAAACCTCGACGACCTTTTGTTTGACCATGCGCCCCATGCGCAAGGGTGTGCCATGCAACTTCTGGCAATGAGTAACATCCAGAAATGCCTCATCAACAGAAAATACCTCGATGTCTGGGCTGATATCTTCCAGTGCACGCATAATGGCAATAGAAACCCGTGCATATTCCTTTGGGCGGGTAGAACGCTGAATAACATGTGGGCACAGTTCGCGTGCCCTGTAAATCGACATGCCGGTATGGATGCCGAATGCACGTGCTTCATAGGAACAGGTAATAATAGTAGAACCTGCTTCGCCATTGGTAATGGCTACCGGTTTGTTTTGCAGGCTCGGAAAGTCACGCTGTTCAATGGATGCAAAGAACGCATTCATGTCCATGAGTATTATGGCGCGGGGCCAGTAGACCGGACATGCTGTTGAAAAAGTTTCAGGCATTTTTATACGGAAACGAAAATCGGGGTCAGGCTCGAATCTATTGCCTGTTTTTTCGCAGTATTAGATTTTATCTGTAGTGATTACATTATGGGGAAGCCAGATGCCTGGTCTGCCTTTATTTTTTCTTTCTTTATGGGGCGTTATACCAGTGCAGATAACGCGCCCAAAAATACTGGAACACATAAAACAATGGTCAGCAGGGTGATGAGGTCTTGAGTAATATTCATGACGGGCTTTCTCCTGTGTTTTTCGAAATGACGATTAGGAATAGTGCTATCGGTAAGAGCGCATCTGGCCTACCACTACACCCTGAATCTGCACCTGGTCTGCTGCAAAGATCATGGGTTGCATGGAGCTGTTTTCCGGGATCAGGGTAACGCTGCCGTTACCATTGTTCTTTAGCCGCTTGAGCGTGGCATCTTCGCCTTCTATTAGTGCCACCACAATTTCACCGTTGTGTGCATGGTTGCGGCTTTCAACAATGACCATATCCCCCGGCATAATGCCGGCCTCGATCATGGATTCGCCCTGAACCTTTAATACAAAACGGTTCGAGCCCATGAAGAATTCGGTCAGGTCAATTTCTTCCTGATGCGGGATGGCCTCAATTGGTAAACCGGCTGCAATATTTCCGAGTAGTGGCAGCGTGGTTGCCGAAGGATTGTGACGGGTAGTTGTTGTTTCGTTGTCTTTTTCAATATGGAGTAGTTGAATACCGCGATGGCGGCCCGGCACCAGTTCAATGAGTTCTTTTTGCGCCAGGCTTTGCACATAGCGGTGTGCTACCCCGCGCGAGCGAATGCCCAGTCCCTGGGCGATTTCATCCAGTAGAGGCCCCTGTTCGTGTTGAGCGATATAGTCACGAATAAATGCGTAGGCGTCTTGTTCACGTTTGGAGAGCATGGCAAAAGTTCTCGTTAAGTTCTCATCACGAATAAGTGTAGAGAACTTTTTGAGA
>DAOWEP010000128.1 GCA_030638455.1 Gammaproteobacteria bacterium | reverse complement strand
GCCTAAGTTAATGCCAGAAAATATCAGGTATTTTTGAGTAATATCCGTAACATCCGGCGTAGCGGTTCTGCTGCACCCCATAGCAACTGGTCACCTACCGTAAAGGCAGAAAGGTATTGATTACCCATGGTCAACTTACGCAGGCGCCCCACAGGCACATTCAGGGTACCTGTCACCGCAGCAGGGGTAAGCTCCTGCATGGAAACCTCCCTGTCATTGGGTATTACCCGAACCCAGTCATTTGCATCAGCCAGTTTCTGCTCAATCTCATCAAGAGGAACGTCTTGTGTCAATTTAATGGTCAGAGCCTGGCTATGACAACGCATAGCACCCACGCGGACACAGATACCGTCGATCGGAACAGGATTATCCACTCGACCCAGGATCTTGTTGGTTTCCACTTCTGCCTTCCATTCTTCACGGGTCTGGCCACTCTCCAGTTGTGAATCAATCCAGGGAATTAATGAACCACCCAGCGGGACACCCCATTTTTCATCTGGATAGTCATCACTTCGAATAAAATCTGAAACGGTACAATCAATCTCAAGAATCGCTGACGCTGGATCATCCAGTAATGATTCTGCCACTGAATGAACGGCGCCCATCTGTTGCAACAACTCACGCATATTCTGGGCACCGGCACCGGATGCCGCCTGATAGGTCATGGGCGTTATCCACTCCACCAGGTTCTCGCTAAACAAACCGCCCAGAGCCATAAGCATTAAACTTACCGTACAGTTGCCACCAACAAAAGTATTCTTGCCATCCGCCAGTGCCTGCTCAATAACATCCAGATTCACCGGGTCGAGCACAATCGTGCTTTCCGAATCCATACGCAAGGTAGAAGCGGCATCTATCCAATATCCTTTCCAACCATCCTTACGAAGTTTTGGATATACATCTTCCGTATAACCACCACCCTGACACGAAATAATTACATCCATGGCCTTTAGCTCATTCACGTCACGTGCATCTTTCAACGGCGGTGTGTCTTTGCCAATATCCGGACCAGCCTGTCCTGCCTGGGAAGTCGTAAAAAATATCGGTTCGATAAGATCGAAATCCTTCTCTGCCAGCATGCGCTGCATCAACACGGAACCTACCATGCCACGCCAGCCTATTAATCCTACGCGTTTCATTTTTCTACCTCATACACCTTATAAAATTATTTAGTCCGTAATGCTGCCACAACTGCATCACCCATCTGTGCTGTGCCGACTTTGCTCGTAGCTTTAGTTGAGCCCTCCGAATAAATATCCGGTGTACGCAACCCCTGATCCAGTACTGACCCCACTGCCTTTTCAATATACACAGCCATATCCGGCTCATTCAGCGAATAACGTAACATCATAGCAACCGATAATATAGTGGCCAATGGATTTGCGATTCCCTGGCCTGCAATATCAGGTGCAGAACCATGTATTGGCTCATACATCCCTTTACCATTTTTATCCAGAGAGGCCGACGGCAACATGCCGATGGAACCGGTCAACATGGCCGCGCAATCGGACAGGATATCACCAAACATATTACTGGTAACCATCACATCAAACTGTTTCGGTGCGCGCACCAGTTGCATGGCCGCATTATCCACATACATATGTGAAAGCTCTACTTCGGGGTAATCTTTGGCGACCGTCATTACGATTTCTCGCCAAAGCTCAGTACATTCCAGGACATTTGCCTTGTCTACAGAACATAACTTGCGATCACGCTTCATGGCAATATCAAAGGCCACACGGGCAATTCGTTCAATTTCAGATTCACTATATACCAGCGTGTTATATCCCTGTCTTTCGCCATTATCCAGCGTCCGGATACCACGAGGTTGCCCAAAGTAAATTCCACCTGTTAATTCTCGCACAATCATCAGGTCAAGACCGGACACCACATCTGCCTGCAAGGTAGAGGCCTGCGCCAATTGTGGATACAGAATTGCAGGCCGTAGATTGGCAAACAACTCCAATTCAGCGCGCAATCCCAGTAGGCCTTTTTCCGGCCGTACTGCGATCTCCAAGCTTTCCCACTTAGTACCACCTACGGCACCTAAAAGAATCGAGTCCGCATCTTTAACCAACTTCAGAGTTTCACCCGGTAGCGGCTTACCCGTAGCATCATAGGCCGTACCACCCACCAGGCCTTGCTCCATTTCAATCGTAAGGCCAAAATCTGCCCGCAGACATTCCAGTACCTTTACTGCCTCTGCCACGATTTCCTGGCCAATGCCATCACCCGGTAATATTGCTATCTTCTTCATCTTTAATTTTTCCTGTAACCAATACCTTTCCCAGGCGCCAAGTGCCTAGCGCCTACTCACTAGAAACTCGATCCCGTTTATTGAAATAACCACGGAGCTTCCTGCTTACGCTTATTTTCATAAGTCCGAATCTCATCTACATGCTGCATGGTCAGACCAATATCATCCAACCCATTCAGGAGACAATGCTTACGAAATTCATCTATTTCAAATGCAATCACATCTCCAGAAGGAGTTTGAATAGTTTGCGCCTCCAGGTCTACCGTTAATTGGTAACCTTCCTGTGCAATCGTCTCCTTGAATAAAAGATCCACTTGCTCAGCTACCAACTGGATCGGGAGCAACCCATTCTTGAAACAGTTATTATAAAAGATGTCTGCAAAACTCGGGGCAATGATTACACGAATGCCATAATCCTCTATTGCCCAGGGCGCATGTTCACGAGATGAGCCACAGCCAAAATTTTCCCTTGCCAGCATGATACTTGCGCCTTTATAGCGCCGCTGATTCAGGACAAATTCCGGGTTAAGCGGCCGATTACTGTTATCCATACCCGGCTTACCATTATCCAGATAGCGCCATTCATCAAACAGGTTTGGCCCAAAACCACTTCGCTTGATCGTCTTCAGAAATTGTTTGGGAATACTGGCATCTGTATCCCCATTGGCCCGATCCATTGGTACTACCACACCCTTTACTATATTTAATTTTTCCATAACATCAATTCTCTAAATAAAGTTGTTACCCGTTAAACATCTT
>DAOWEP010000133.1 GCA_030638455.1 Gammaproteobacteria bacterium | reverse complement strand
CTACTTCATGTGCAAGATAGGCCACTACAGAAATGTCATGCGTAATAAACAAATACGAAAGGCCCATTTTGTCCTGCAGGCTTTTTAACAGGTTCAGTATCTGCGCCTGTACGGAAACATCTAATGCACTAGTTGGCTCATCACACACGATCAATCTGGGGTTGACTGCCAGTGCACGTGCAATACATATCCGTTGCCGTTGACCACCCGAAAACTCATGTGGGTAGCGTCGCTTCATATCGACATCAAGCCCCACCTGTTCAAGCAGCTTATCTACCCTTTGCTGTCTTTCCTGACTTGATGAACCGACTCCCTGCGCCAGCATTCCTTCTTCGACAATATCAGCAACGGTCATGCGCGGGTTCATGGATGAATAGGGGTCCTGGAAGATAATCTGGAATTCACTGCGTTTTTTGCGTAATGCTTCCCCGGTCAATTGATCCAGCCGCTCACCATCAAAACGAACTGCTCCACTGGTTACCTGCCTTAATAACTGCAGGATACCCTTGCCTGCCGTGGTCTTACCACAACCGGACTCGCCCACCAATGCTACTGTACGCCCTGTATATAGATTAAGATCTATACCATCTACCGCATATACATGGCCGGCTACTCTCTGGAACAAGCCTTTGTGTATCGGGAAGTGTACTTTCAGGTCTGAGACTTGTAGTAGTTCGGTACTCTCCAACTCTTCTCCAGTTGCAGTAACGGTTACCTGTTCAAGCTTGTCATTACTCTGGTTCTCAAAACCATGATTTTCAAACTGCGGAGTGTTTGCCAACAAACAACGTACACCTCGATTGCCACCCAGGTCACTCCACTCAGGTAGCTGGCTTCTGCAAACAGACTGTACATGTTCACAACGTGGAGCAAACCGACAACCGGTGAACTCCTGCGTCAGAGAAGGTACCGTACCCTGTATCACCTCCAATGGTTGTGATCGCTTTTCCATTGTCGGCACAGACCGGAACAACTTTTGACTATACGGATGCTGCGGATCAGAAAAGAAATGCGACTTGTCTGCCTGTTCGACAATTTGACCCGCATACATCACCGCAACACGATCCGCGATTTGTGAGACTACGCCAAGATCATGCGTGATCAGCATGATGGCCATGCCGGTATCTTTCTGTAACTGTCCAAGCAGGTCCAGCACCTGCGCCTGGATGGTTACATCCAGTGCCGTAGTCGGTTCATCTGCAATCAGAAGATCTGGCTCGCCTGCCAGTGCAATGGCGATCATTACCCGTTGTTTCATGCCACCTGAAAGCTGATGAGGATATTCGCTATAACGCTGTTTCGGGTCAGGTATGCCGACGGCATCCAGCAATTCCAGCACTCGATCTCTTTCCGCGGCTCCCCTCTTGCCACCCGAAATCAGCTTATGACAGCGCAAGGTCTCCCCGATTTGTTCGCCAATGGTTAGCACCGGATTGAGTGATGTCATTGGTTCCTGAAAGATCATGGAGATCCGATGGCCACGCACCTTGCGCATCTGGACTTCAGAGAGCCGGGTAAGATCTTCTCCCTGCAACAGGATTTCCCCGCCGGCTATCCGGCCCATCGGGGTTGGCACCAACCCCATAATGGATAATGCCGTCATGGATTTTCCACATCCGGACTCACCCAGCAACGCGAAGGTCTCACCTTTATCAATAGTAAGACTGATCCCGTCCACCGCCCTGACTACTCCGGCAGAGCTGTCCAGAAACGTCTTCAGGTTTTTTATTTCGAGTAGATGATCAGTCATTTTTTAAACACTTTTTATTAGTAGAGCACTCTAGCAACTTTATCATGCGGAATTCCTATCAGGCATTCTTCAATCTTGGATCAAAGGCATCACGTACTGCATCTGCAAACAGGTTGGCTGCCAGCACCAGTACAAACATAAATACAAAGGCTGCAACCAGCGTCCACCATACCATGGGTTCTCTGGCCATTTCCAGACGCGCACTGTTTATCATGTTGCCCCAGCTAATCATGGAAGGATCCACACCCACACCCACATAAGAGAGCACGGCTTCTGCCAGCACCAGGCCACTAAAATCAAGTACAACAGAAATCAAAACAATGTGCATCACATTGGGCAGGATATGGCGCGTGATTACGACAAAATTACCCACACCGAATGCTGTAGCCGCCTGAACATAATCAAGCCCACGCAGCTTTAGTGTTTCTGCACGTAATAAACGACACAGGCCTGTCCAACTGGTAATGCCAAGTATGATACAAAGAAATAACAGCCGAATATCTGCACGCTCTGTCAGGCTGCCAAAGGCATCGGGATTATTGGACATATAGACCTGCAGGATCAAGATTGCCGCCGTAATCAATAGCACACCAGGGATGGAACTCAGTGTGGTATAGAGATACTGGATAACATCATCCACCCAGCCACGGAAATAACCGGCCATGATGCCCAGCATTACAGCAAACGGTAACATGATCAAGGTGGTGAGTGTACCGATAACCAGACCCGTGCGGATACTTTTGATGGTTTGATAAAAAACGTCCTGACCTACCTTGTCCGTTCCCAGTAAATGATATTTCACACCAAGACTGGTTGTTATGGTTACCAGCAACACAATAACACCAAAGGTAAATAGAAGTGTGCGCCAGGGAAGGTCCTCACTACCCCGAACAATACCGCTAAACGTCTGGGTAACCGATTTTTTCCACCTTGCCGAAAGCGCAATAATAATCAAAAAACAAAACAGGGCCCATATCAGCGTCCCTTTATAGAAACCTTTCAGGATGATCTGAAAAACATCATCCCAACGTTTTTCTGTGTCCTCTAGATGCGCCCCGCCATATTCAAGCCGCTGATAGGCCCTGACCTGGCTTCCATCCGGCAACTCAATGGTCTCCTTGCTATAAAGGTGTGTAGCAAAGGGGGCAGAGTAGGTTTTCTCCTGCGCCAGCCTGATCGGGTCAGCCAGCCAGTCGAAAAGACTGATCACCTCAGATGAATATACAGTTTCCCCATTCTTGTCAGGTGTACCCAGTGATAATTTAAAGTGCACAGAATCCATCAGACCGACCGACACGTATGCCAGGAGAATAATCGAGGCCATAGCACCCAGTCGGCTCCGGATAACCCGCTTCCACGGCGCCAACAAGTATTCTCTTTTACGTGCACGCCAGACAAAACTGAACACCGAAATGCATAATACGTATACAAGTAAATCTGTCCACAAAAAGACTGGCTGCATCTGCCTACTCCAACCTTATCCGTGGATCAACAAGCGTATAGGAGATATCGGTCAATATCAGACCGATGATGTACAACACGGTACCCAGAAATACCATGGCCCGCACAATAGCAAAGTCCTGTTTCTGGATAGCATCAATGGTATAACTACCAAGACCCGGTATACCAAAGAAGGACTCGGTGATCAGACTACCCATAAACAATAACGGGATGACGACCACGACACCCGTCAATATCGGGATCATGGCATTCTTGAGGACATGACGAAACAACACTCGCAACTCAGACAATCCCTTGGCACGTGCGGTACGAACATAGTCCTTGTTAATCTCTTCGAGAAAGATTGCACGATACCAGCGAGTACCGGATCCGATACCACCTATAACACCAATGATCACCGGCAACACCAGGAACTTGGCCGCATCAACACCTGTGTCATAACCTGAAATGGGTACGAGATGCCAAAGCTTACTAATAAGATACTGACCTGAAATAATATAAAACAGGGATGAAATTGACATCAACACTACGCCGGTAACAACACCTGAAATATCAATATATGTCCCACGAAAAAATGCCAATAGCATCGAAAGCGTAATATTCGTTAGCAGGCCAACCAGAAATACCGGCAGAGCGATTGCGAGGCTGGGCCACATTCGTTGGCTGATATCATGGGCAATATCCCGCCCCTCATCAGAACGACCGAACTTGAAGACAAATAATCCGACAGATTTTTCAAAGAAAATAGTATTGGTAACTTTTCTCATCCCTGCTTCTTTTGAAGAAAACAGCAATGGTTTGTCATAACCGCGCTCGTGCTTCCATTTCTCTATTGCCTCAGGCGTTACATGTTTCATACCCAGGCGCATGCGCGCCATATCATCCGGGGTATTGACCACAAAGAACAACATGAATGTAAGCACATTCACACCAATGAGAATGGGTATGACATATAAAATACGGCGGATAATATAGGCGATCATTGCCCTTCTCTCTCTACTGCTGCATCGACAGCATGTTCCTTACGTATATAGGTCACAAAGGCCGGCACAATTAGAACAACCAGTACAGCAACAATCAAAAATGTTGGCCAGAGCACCGGTTTGTTCCACTCTGCTCTTTTCTGTTGCCTTAATATCGGGTCCAGTTTTTTATATTTAAGCGTATTGTTTGCGATAAAATTGGTCTTTGAATTCCCGAACCATTCATGCGACAGGGTAAAGCTCTTTGGATGAAAACCCCATACCCATGGTGAGTCTTCTCGTGCAATTCCAACCATATGGTTAATGATTTCCATTCTTTCATCACTATTCTCCATATTCTTCATTTTTTCAAACAGCTCATTGAATTCAGGATTATCATAATTCGCCGCATTTTCTCCATTATGACCTGATTTTTTATTTGGCCCGTACAACAGGAACAAAAAGTTTTCCGGATCCGGATAATCTGCATTCCACCCCCACATGAATATCTGGGAAGTACCTTTCAACATTTTTTCCTGAAAACGATTATAAGTGGTGTTCCTGATCACCAGTTGAATGTCGAGCTTTTTGAATTGCTTTCTCAGCCAGTCAAAACGTGCCTTGCTATCCGGCCCTGAGCCGGGTGTATCAAAATTAAGCAATAAAGGCTTGCCTGTATTGACATCAGCACCCTGCGGATAGCCCGCCTCTGCTAGTAACTGGCGGGCTTGTTCAATATCTTTTCTTTGTGGATTACCATTTTTCCATTCATAAACCACTGAGTTAACGCCCTTATCACCTTCCATATAACCGAAAATACCTGGTGGTATCGGTCCTTGCGCAGAAATTCCCCTGCCATTGTTAAATATGGAAATATATTCTTCATAATCGACAGCAATCGAAATCGCCTGACGCAATTTGCGCGCCTTTTCAGTCAAGGAACCTACTATTGGATCCTGCATATTAAATCCAAGATAGAAAGATGACGTCCCGACTCCTGTCTGCAGATGAATCCCCTTGGATTGCATTTCCTCGGTCAACTGGATATCCCCCTGACCTCCGACACTGATCGCCTGATCAAAGCTGTCTGATGAAATACCGGATACGTCATAATAGCCCTGCAAAAACTTGTTCCAGTACGGAATATTTTCCTTTTCCAGGGTGTAAACTACTTTATCAACAAAGGGCAAAGGTTTTCCTGCATCTGCCAGCAATCCGTTTTCCCTGTCTGCCTCTTCACCTTCATCCGGATATTTCTCTCCGTGGAAATTGGGGTTTCGCTCCAGCACCATTTGCAGATTAGGATTATTTACTGTCAACATATAAGGGCCTGTTCCAACCGGATACCAGTCCAGTGTTATATTTCTTTCAACTAATGAAGGTTGTGAATAAAACCGGTCTGCTTCCCAGGGTACCGGTGCAAAAAATGGCATGGTCATCCAGTACAGCATTTGAGGATACTTGCCACGCACCATTATTCTGTAGGTATACCGGTCGATTACCTTTGCACCCTCAAAATCATATTTGTTCAAATCAAGATAATACCCATCCGTATCCTCAACTACCTTTTTCAGCTCCGCTGCATATTCTTTAAGCCCCACGATATAGGAAGTCATAAAACCGAAAATAGGTGAGTGCAGTCTGGGATGGGCCAGTCGTTTTATCTGATATACATAATCCTCGGCAATTAACTCTCTGGTATCTGTTTTCTCAAAATCGTCTAATTTAAAAATATCGGCTGTTTGCGCCTCTTTCATAGAGTGGTATAGATAATTACCGGACGCATCCTGCACAAAGGACTGGTGAGGCTGGTAATGAATACCCTTCTGGATCGTAATATCGTAAAGAGTAAAGGCGATTTTCTCCGGTGAGGCCGATTCAGGCAACCTGCTCCCATTTTTACTGAGATACACCGGCTCTGGAATCTGGGTTGCCGTTAGCGGAATTAATTCATAGGGGCGTTTGAGGTAATGGTATTGCAATGGAGGTTCATATATCTGTCCGGTAAAGGTAATCTCGTTGGATGAATACGATTGCGCCGGATCCAGGTGATTGGGTCTGTCACTAAATGAAGAATATAATATGTTCTGGCCAGTTTCAGATACAGAGTAGGGGTTGTTCCAGGCATGCTGCTCACAGGATAATAACAACACGCTGATCAGGAGGATTAACCAATTATATTGACCAACCGGGCTCTTCTTCATAAATCCAGCTTAACTCCTGTGACCGTTGAATGGCTTCAAATCAGGCACTTGATACGGGGCTTGCATTACCCGCAACCATGGATACAGCCTATCTGGTAAAAAAATGACCATGTATTTATTGGCCCTCAGCGATAACAGAATTCTTTGAACAAAACAATATACTAACGTACTGTACGCTTCTGGCAATCATCCTTGCGCTGGATTGCCTCTCGCCAGTTATCTTCAGGCATCCTTTAGCAGAACACGCCTTGTAACCATCCCCGTACTTGCATATCATTCGGATTTACGTGTAATGTTATGACCCTGTTATAGTTGTGCTGTCTGGTAAACTATTACGTATAAAAATAGTGAAAATCAGAAACAATCGTAATTAGACATTAGTAGTCAGGGTTCCAACCAGCGCATTGTTTAACATTACAGACTATTTCAATATTTTGGAAGATAATATCTATGGGTTTTCTATCCGGTAAAAAGGCATTAATTGTTGGGCTCGCCAGTAAACGTTCTATTGCGTGGGGTATTGCTCAAGCCATGCACAGGGAAGGAGCCGAACTGGCGTTCACATTCCAGAACGAAAAACTTCAGGATCGCGTAGAGAAAATGGCAGGTGAGCTTGACTCTGAAATCACGTTCCCTTGCGATGTGGCCAGCGATGAGCAGATCGACGCGGTTTTTGAGGGCCTGGATAATTACTGGGATCACCTCGACATTATTGTCCATTCCGTTGCATTCGCCAATAAGGAAGAACTCGAGGGTGATTATCTGGACAAGGTAACGCGCAAGGGCTTCGCGTTGGCTCAGGACATCAGTTCATACAGTCTGACAGCCCTCGCCAAGGCGGGACGTAATATGATGCAGGGGCGTAATGGCGCCATTATTACCTTAAGCTATTATGGCGCTGAAAAGATCGTCCCTAACTACAATACGATGGGAGTTGCCAAAGCCAGCCTGGAAGCCAATGTACGCTATATGGCATACGCCATGGGGGCAGAGGGAATACGGGTAAATGCGATCTCTGCAGGCCCACTCCGTACCCTGGCAGCAGCGGGAATCAGTCAGTTCCGGAAAATCGGTGAGCATGTTGAAAAGAATGCGCCTATCCAGAGGAATATCACCATTGAAGAAGTAGGGAATGCGGCCGCCTTTTTGTGCTCTGACCTGGCGTCAGGAATAACCGGTGAAGTCATGCACGTGGACGGTGGCTACAATATTCTTGGTATGACTTATAAGTAAAGTTACTAGATTCTAGGTGCCAGGTTTTATTTTTTCCTGACACCTGGACACTAGCAACTAGAAACTACTTTACGCTTTTGACTTTATGCTCGAGAAAAGTTGCTCCTAAGAATATCTTTCTCCCCCTCCAGCTTTCCTATTACTACAGCACCACAAGAGTCACTAAATACGTTTACTGATGTCCTGAACATATCCAGTATCCTGTCCACCGCCAGGATCATGCCAATCGCCTCGGCAGGCAACCCGATGGTCGCCAGAATGATGGAAATAGCCACCAAACTGGCTGCCGGTACCGCTGCTACTCCAATAGACGTTAACAAGGCAACCAGCACGACTGTAAACTGCGTAGTAAGTGTTAGCTCAATACCATAGGCCTGCGCAATAAACATGGCAGCAACGCATTCATACAGGGCCGTTCCGTCCATATTTATAGTTGCACCTAACGGCAAAACAAAACTACTGGTTCGATTGGAAACACCTGCATTCTTTTCCACGCACTCCATTGTCAGCGGCAATGTAGCCGCAGAGGATGCGGTAGAAAAAGCAGTAAGCATGGCGGGCGCCATGGCCTGATAATGCCTGATCGGGCTCACCCGGGCGATAAACCTTAACATCAGCGGCAGGGTCACCAATACATGTACTGCAAGTGCCAGCACCACACTGATAAAAAATAGCCCTAATGATCTTGCCAGACCACCAATTTCGTCTGGATCAATATCCGCCACCACTTTGGCAACCAGCCCGAAAATGCCCAGCGGCGCAAACTTCATGACCCAATCGGTGATTTTCATCATCACCTCATAGATGCCTTGCCAGAAATTGTACTGCGACTCAGCATAAGGCTCACCGATTCGTGTCATGAAAAAGCCAAACAATATGCTAAAAAAGATCAGCCCCAGCATCTGCCCATTTGCGGCAGCCGAGACAATATTCGAGGGAACCATACTTAGAAAGACACCGGCAATGTCACTAACACCTCGCCCTTCTACCTTTGCAGTCACCTGGGCTGCGTAGGTTTCATCTAGACCCAGAACCTCATAGGCAGGCTGTCCATCGATAATGCCGGGTGATAAAAGATTAACAAATAGAAGGCCAACTAGAATCGCGAACAGGCTGGTCACCATATAATAGGAAACTGTCTTTGCGCCTATGCGCCCCAGTCCCTGACCGCCACCGATACCTGCTATTCCTGTAATGATTGAAGATACTACCAACGGAACGATAATCATCTTCAGCGCATTCAGGAACAATGTCCCAATAAAGCTGTAGACAGCAAATAGTGTAATACCAAAAACTGCAGCATCCTTGCCACTCAGATAACCTGCTATTACCGCACATCCCAGTGCGATTAATATCTGCCAGTGCAGTTTAAATTTCATCATCCTTGAGTCTGTCTGCAAATACAATCACATCTGATTCCTCTCTCATCATTTTTACCATTGCGTCAAGCTCTGATGAGCCAACTGACTTTTGCATAAACTGTGACAAGTATTTCTTTTCCTGCTCTGTAACAATCGAGGACTCCCCTGATTTTTCACCTGAAACTGAAATAATAGCAACTCCACCAGACGCCAACTCTGCACTATCATAAACTGTACCGGTGGCTTTGCTACCTACACCAAATGCCTTCCGGATGATAGCCGCATCATGTCCTGTCTCTGATCTCTTTATATAGCCTGCCTTAATCAGCTCCAACTGATTGTCCGTGGCAAGCTTGTCCATATCGATCCCATCTTGTGCATCTGCCAGTAGCTTTTCTCCTTCTTCTCGTGCTTTCTGGCGAATTCCTTCCTGCTGTAAACTGCTTTCAATGATCGAGTGAACCTCCTGCATTGTCCGTTGTCGAGATGGCTCGTAATCAGAAACATGCAACACCAGAATCGGGTTAAGCCTTGAGGTATCATCACTCTGTAACTCTATTGATTTACTATTATTTCCTTTTGAGATATCCCCTCCACCCAGGGCATCCTCACTGAAAGCCGTATTCACTGCATTGGGATATTTCGCTATACCTGCAGGCAAACCCTGTCTGGTAAACCACTCACTCTCCTTGATCTTCAGCCCCAGTTCCTTTGCTGCAATATCCAGCGACTCAGGATTTTCATACGTCAGATCTATCAATAGATCAGCCTGATCATAGAAAATGCCTTCTGCTTCTCTCTGTCGATACTGGGCTTCTACTTCTGTTCGAACCTCATCAAAACTCTTTCCATACTCTGACGTTAATGAAGTTAGCTTGATTATATGAAACCCGTATGCAGAACGTACGGGCTCACTGCTCTCGCCCTCGTTAAGCTTATAAACGGCCGCCTCAAAATCTGTATCCATTGATCCCTTTTCCAGAACACCAATATCACCACCCAGGCTGGCAGAACCAATATCTTCAGAATGCTTCCTGGCCAGTTCTGCGAAGTCCTTACCGGCATCCAGCTGTTTTTTGATATCTTTTACCTTACCCAAAGCAACTGTTACTTCCTCTTCTTTTGCCCCTTCGGCAACTTCGATCAGGATATGGGATACATGTCTTTGCTCGGCAACCCTGTATGAATCCATTTTCTCTTCATACATAGACTCAAGCTGTGCTTCTGTAACTTCAATGGTTGGTTCAATATCACGTACATCTAGCTGTAGATATTTGACCTTGACTCGTTCCGCAGTCATATAACTATCTTTATTTTCTTCGTAATGTGCAAAAATTTTCTCGTCACTAACCGCTAGCCCTTCCTGATAACGAGTCGCTGG
>DAOWEP010000170.1 GCA_030638455.1 Gammaproteobacteria bacterium | reverse complement strand
GGTGGGCTTCATCGAAGGCCTGAAGTGCTGCGCCCCGTTCAACCAATAGCGCTGCTTCATCGGCAAAATTTTCCATATGTGGCCCAAAGATAACGGCTTTGCCTTCCTCTGCCGGTTCGAGGATATTCTGGCCACCGAACGGCACCAGCGATCCTCCCACAAACACCAGTTCGGCCTCCCTGAAAAAACTGGTTAGTTCCCCAATAGTGTCCGCAAGATAAACCTGCGTGCCGCTCTTGACGGGTTCATTTTTACTGCGGACGGCAACTTCCACATTCAGTGCTTCCAGGTCTCTCAGGATTTGTTGTATTCGTTGAGGGTGTCTGGGCACGATTACCAGCAAACGGCCTTCTGTATCCAGTTTTTTCCAGGTACGTACCAGTATCTTTTCTTCCCCATCACGAGTTGAAGCGGCCAGCACATAAGGACGGCCTGGTTGTATTACGTTTTTTGAGGGCAGTGGTCCCGGGGCAAATTTGATATTACCTGTTACCTCGGTGGTATTCGGGCTTGCTCCAAGGCTAATAAAACGGTCATGGTCTGTTTGTGATCGTGCCAGTATGGCATGAGTTGAGGCCAGCACAGTCGCATATATGTCCTTCATCCACGGCCACGCATTCATGGTGCGGTTTGACAGGCGACCATTAATAATGGTGATGGGAATGTTTCGGTCGTTACATGCCTGAAACAGATTAGGCCATAGTTCGGTTTCCATGATAAGTGCGCAGGCAGGTCGCATACTTCCCAGAAAACGGGCAATGCCATATGGCCAGTCGATGGGTAAAAAATAGCAACTGTATTCGGGGGGCAGTTTTTTTCTTGCGATCTGGGCACCTGTAGGGGTGGTGGTGGTCAGTATGATGGAAATATTTTTGCATTCATCCTTCATATGGTGAATGAGTGGCATTACGGCGTTTACTTCGCCTACAGAGGCGGCGTGTATCCAGACATCATGCGACTTGATGATGTCTGTGCGGAACAGCCCTAGTCTTTCCTGAAGGTAATATGAGTTTTTGTAACGAATGGCCTGCCACAGGGTATATAACCCCAGTGGTATTGCTAGCAGAACCATAATCAACCTGTATCGCCACATAATTTTCTGTCAGTAAATGATCAATAAACCCCGGCCTCACCTTCAGGCCGGGTCTTGAAGCGTTTGTGTACCCATAAATACTGTTCAGGTGACTTTCGTATCGCGGCTTCAATTATTTGATTAATACGTTCTGCATCCTTGTATTCATCATCACATGGAAACCCTTCCAATATGGGGAGAATAGTTAGTTGATAACCTTTTCCGTTTTCCAGTCTCCTGGGGAAGTATGGTACTACAGGTGCCCCGGACATTTTTGCTAGACGTGCAGGGGTAGTAAGTGTAGCTGCGGTAACACCCATAAACGGTACAAATATGCTTTGTTTGGTGCCAAAGTCCTGATCCGATGCATACCAGCTTACCTTGTTTTCCTTCAGGCCCTTGAGCATACCGCGCAGGTCATAGGTTTGTATGGCCCTCTGGTAGTGTTTTTCACGTGCGCGTTGCATGAAAAGTTCGAACAGGGGGTTGTGTGCTTTTTTGTAAACCACCTGAAAGGGTTGGTGAAGGGACAATAGTCGACCACCGATTTCCAGGCTGGTGAAGTGGGCGCTCAACAATATGACGCCCTTTTTCTGTTTCAGGGCCTGTTGCAGATTTTCGAGCCCTTCAATCTGGCAAAGATTATCCAGTTTTCTTTCATTGCCCCACCAGCTTAGCCCGGTTTCGAAGATGGCTTTCCCAGTCGACCGGAATGTTTTGATCGTCAGGTCTTTTTGTTCTGCCGGGGAAAGTTCCGGGAAGCAGAGCCTGATATTGGTCGCTGTAATTTTTCGACGACTTTTGGCAAGGTAATATCCCAGTTGCCCAATAATAGCACCGAGTGTTTGTTGCCATCTGAAGGGCAAACATATACACAGGCGCAGAATCCCGATGCCAATCCAGGTCGGCCAGTAGCGCGGGGTAATAAAATCAGAAAGAGTAGTTTCTGTGTTGGGGTTGTTCATTTAGCCGTTATAGTTATAAAAAATTATAGCGGTTTATCGGCTTGATTTGCGTTTTTCTTCCATGGAATATCCGATATTACGTAGCTGGTCAGAACTCAGGATATGTTCAGCCATGGCTAAAACCCCGGATTCTTCCTCTTTAACATGTTCTCGTTGGAAAGCACAAAACTGTTCGCTTACTTGTTCAAGAGAATCCAGATTTTCCTGTTTTGTGGGATCCGATAATAGCGGCTCCAGCTGCTCCCATAATTCATCACTTTGTTTGTGTGCCTGTTTCAGCATGTGGATAAGGTCAGCCATTTTCATAGAGGTGCGGATTAATATCGGAAAGAGGCTCTGCTCTTCATCCAGGTGATGTAAAACCCCGGCAGTAGAAAAATATCGCTTTATTTGATTTGCGGCATCACGGATTTCCTTATCTGTATCTTCTGATTGTTCGGTTTTGGCGAGGGTTACCATTTTTTCAAGCAAGTCACAGTAACGAAGTATGCGTTGATGGCATGCCTTTAATAATCCTATTGGGTCACTGAAGTCAGGTGCTGGGTCCGGGAGCAGGTCATTCATAATTAATTATTAGTGCAGGGTTTTCTGCTAGGGCTGAATCCATTGATTGATGTTTGTGAGGTCATCGGGTGACAATGTTCCCGCGGCCTGTTTGAGTCGCAGGGTGTTTAATAAATAGTCATAACGAGTCTGAGCGTAATCACGTCTGGCCCGAAAAAGCTCACGCTGGGAAACCAGTACATCAACTATGGTTCTGGTGCCGACCTCAAAGCCTGCTTCAGTTGCCTCAACTGCACTTTGAGTAGAAACGGTGGCCTGCTTTAATGCTTTTACCCTGCTGATATCGGTAAGTACGCCTCGGTATGCGTCACGTGCTTGTCGCAAGGTGGCGCGTCGTTGTTGTTCCAGGTTTTCTCTGGCCTTCTGATACAGGTGTGCAGCTTCCTTGACCTGTGAACTAACCAGCCCACCCTGGTACAGTGGCAAGCTAAACTGCAGGGCTATAGCATCAGTATCTGTTTCTCTTGCACCAAAGCCACCCCCGACATCAGAATGATTACGTGAAGCTACAAGATCCAGAGTTGGGTAATGCCCTGAACGCAGCCGCTTTATTTCTTCCTGGGCAATCGTGGCCGCATTTTTTGCTGCCTTGAGCTGCAGATTCTGTTCAAGCGCTACCTTTGTCCAGCTTTCCAGGCTTGCCGGTTCAGGGGTTAGCAGTGGGAGTTTTTTTCCAAGAAGTCCCAGGGTTTTGTGCTGTTGGCCGGTTATCTCACTCAACGCCTCCTGGCTACTGCTTACCTGGTTTTCTGCTGCAATTTCCTGTGCATGGGCAAGATCAAAAGCTGCCTGTGCCTCGTGTACGTCGGTAATGGCGATCAGGCCAACCTCAAAACGCTTGCGCGCCTGTTCCAGTTGACGATCAATCGCTGTTTTTTCAGACTGTGCAAATTCAAGGTTATCTCTTGCGGCCAGTACGTCAAGGTAGCGTTGCACAACCCGTAACATTAACTCCTGTTGTGCGGCACTATATTCAGCCGTTGCCTTCTTTACACTTTCATTTGCCTGTCCAAGTTGTATAAAGTAGTCGTAGTGAAAAACTGGCTGGCTGATACTGAGTTTGTACCCGTTGCTCTGAAAATCGGACTTTCCGCTCAGGCTACTATCGGATGAATTTTCTGATACATCGGCACTAAACGATGCATTAGGTAATAATAAAGCGCGTGCCTGTGGTTTTGCGGTCAGTTCTGCCTGATAAGTTGAATATGCCGCCAGGAATTGTGGGTCATTCTCTACAGCAAGTTTGTAAATATCATCCAGATTTGTAGCATTTGCTGAAACTGGTAATACTAAAAGTGTAAAGAGGGCGATAAGTGTTCTTTTCATTTTGGGTCTATCCCATTTTTGTCAGAAGTTTTTTCTGTTTACAGTAAAGAGCTAGTTTATGATGCTCGAAGCAGTGTTGTTATTCTTTTGAAAAAAAGGGGTTGAAAACAAAAATTCTAGAACACCTAAGTTTCTAGAACACAAAGGTATCAGTGTTTCTGGTATTCACAAGAGCTGGCAAACAGGTCTCGAACAGACTTTCCACGGACCAGTCAAATTTCCCGGTACGGGTGATTAATTTTGCTTCCATTAAGACTCCTTCACCTTCAATCACAAAAAGACGACCATTTTTTTTCAGTTGCTGTTTGTAGCTTTCGGGGAGCTCTGGTAATGATCCGGTTATAACGATCACATCAAATTCGTCATCCCGGTTCCAGCCTTCACTTGCATCCCCAACCTGGAATGCAACATTTTCAAGTCCTTGTTCGGCGACCCCTTGCTGCGCCTGTCTGCTGAGTTCCGGGTCAATATCTACAGTGACCACCTCATTTCCCAATAGCGCCAGGCATGCAGTCAGATATCCGGTGCCCGTTCCAATCTCCAGAATTCGGTCTTCCGGCTCTATTTGCAAGGTTTGTAATATCCTGGCCTCTAGTTTAGGTTCCATCATTACCTGATCTTCATTGATCGGTACCTGCATGTCCGAAAAGGCAAGATTTTTGTATTGCTCGGCCACAAAACGTTCCCGTGGAAGCTGTGTAATGGTATCCAGTATCCGTTGATCCAGTACATCCCATGGCCTGATTTGCTGTTCGACCATGTTGCTTCTGGCAAGTTCAATATCTAGCTCTGTCATCATTTGATTATTTCCAGTATTTTCCTTTTTAGAACAACCCTTACAAAAACGAGAAAGAAATTAATAGTATAAAAACTAAGGGTAGGCAGATTATACCAGTCAAATTAACAAGATGTTGAAGGTTTCAATTGGCGTTGGGGCGTGATGAATCCATGTTCTTGCAAATTATCTGTTATTCCATTAGTTTCAACAAACCAAGCTGGGGGTGCCTGAGATGTGTTCAGGCTGAGATAGACCCTTTAAAACCTGATCCGGGTAATACCGGCGTAGGGAAGCTCTTCCAGAAAATACCATATTATTCAGATACTTCCGGTTGATCTTCCCTTCGTGTAAGCATGGCGATTGAATCGCTATGGTACCGGGTAGAGCTGCAAGCCTATGCTGGAGAAAGAATGATGAATGCAGTACCTGATAAATTTTTAAGCAAGACCGCGCAGGTTGACGATGCTTCCGTTCAACCTTTTCCGAATTCCAGAAAAATTTTTGTGCAGGGTAGCCGGCCTGATCTCAAAGTCCCTATGCGTGAAATCACCCTGACCGATACCCTGACAGAATCGGGCGCAGAGCAAAACCCGTCCATAACGGTATATGACACATCCGGCCCGTACACAGATCCTGATGTACAGATTGATATTCGTAAAGGATTGTCGGATATCCGTAGTGGCTGGATAAAAGAGCGCGATGATACTGAGCAGTTGGGCAGCCTTACTTCTGAATACGGACGATTGCGTGCGGAGGACAAAGTGCTGGATTCGTTACGTTTTGAGCTCCATCGCCGAAATCCACGCCGTGCAAAGGCCGGATGTAATGTTAGTCAGATGCATTATGCCAGGAAGGGCATTATTACCCCTGAAATGGAGTATGTCGCCATTCGCGAAAACATGCGTCTGGAGCTATATAAGGAGCAATTGGGTGAACAACATAAGGGGGAGTCATATGGAGCCAGTATCCCTCAAGTGATCACCCCTGAATTTGTACGCGACGAGATTGCCCGTGGTCGAGCCATTATACCTGCGAACATTAATCACACAGAACTGGAACCGATGATTATCGGCCGCAATTTTCTGGTAAAGATTAACGGTAATCTGGGTAACTCAGCAGTTACTTCCTCTATAGAAGATGAGGTAGACAAAATGACCTGGGGTATCCGTTGGGGTTCTGACACTATCATGGACCTTTCTACCGGTAAGAACATTCATGAAACAAGGGAATGGATTATTCGCAATTCACCCGTGCCCATTGGTACTGTGCCAATCTATCAGGCACTGGAAAAGGTGAATGGCAAGGCAGAAGACCTCACCTGGGAAATTTTTCGGGATACGCTGATTGAGCAGGCAGAACAGGGCGTAGACTACTTTACTATCCATGCCGGTGTATTGCTTAGACATGTGCCACTTACGGCCAAACGTGTTACCGGTATCGTCTCGCGTGGTGGTTCTATCATGGCCAAATGGTGTCTGTCACACCACAAGGAAAATTTCCTCTATACGAATTTTGAAGAGATTTGCGAGATTATGAAGGCCTATGATGTTTCTTTCTCGTTGGGTGATGGCTTGCGTCCGGGTTCGCTTGCCGATGCCAATGATGAAGCCCAGTTTGGAGAACTTGAGGCATTGGGAGAGCTGACTAAGATCGCCTGGAAGCATGATGTACAGACTATGATCGAAGGTCCAGGCCATGTGCCTATGCATATGATCAAGGAAAATATGGACAAGCAATTAAAGGAGTGTGATGAGGCGCCATTTTATACCCTGGGGCCGCTAACGACTGATATTGCACCGGGTTATGACCATATTACTTCGGGTATAGGTGCTGCCATGATCGGCTGGTACGGTTGCGCTATGTTGTGTTACGTCACACCCAAGGAGCACCTTGGCCTACCAAATAAGGATGATGTAAAGGAAGGGATTATCACCTACAAGATTTCCGCCCATGCGGCTGATTTGGCAAAAGGTCATCCCGGTGCTCAGATTCGGGATAATGCCATGTCAAAGGCGCGTTTTGAATTCCGTTGGGAAGACCAGTTTAACCTTGGTCTGGATCCTGATCGCGCACGAGAATATCATGACGCTACTTTACCCAAGCAGGCGCATAAGGTAGCGCATTTCTGTTCCATGTGCGGGCCAAACTTCTGTTCCATGAAAATTTCTCAGGATGTAAGGGATTATGCTAATAAGCAGGAAATGACTGAAGAAAAGGAAAGGGGGATGAAAGAAAAAGCAGTAGAGTTCAAAGATCTGGGTAATGAAATATACATACAAACATGATAGTAACAAGATGTAGAAGGGGATTTACTATTGCAAACGGCAGCTTTTAAGCTGCCGTTTGCATTTTTGCGTAATGATTTTAAAGG
>DAOWEP010000130.1 GCA_030638455.1 Gammaproteobacteria bacterium | reverse complement strand
TTCAGGTACAGGAAACTGTAGATGCAATACGGGCACGAGCACGGGAAGTCGGGTTTACAGAGAGAGAAGTATTGAATGTGGACAAGGGCTTCGATTGGGATAGTCTGATACAAAGTACGCAAACGCAGTCACTGTTTGGGGATAAACGCCTGCTGGAATTGCGATTGCCAGGTTCAAAGCCGGGTGATCAGGGGGGGCGTGCATTAAGGTCTTATGCAGAGAATCCGGCGCCAGATACAGTATTGTTAATTATTTGTGGCAAGCTGGATTCAGCTTCAACCCGAACCAAGTGGTTACAATCACTGGAACACGCAGGTGTTTTTATTCAGGTCTGGCCGGTGGATGCCGATCGTCTGCCGCAATGGATTCAACAACGCATGCGCAGCAGGGGTCTGCAATCGTCTCGTGACGCAGTAAAGCTGTTGGCAGACAAGGTCGAAGGGAATTTGCTTGCAGCTTCACAGGAGATTGAAAAATTATTGCTGTTATATGGCTCAGGCCATGTTGATGAAGAGGCTATTGCTGCATCTGTAGCCGATAGCGCCCGCTTTAATCTATTTGGCCTGGTAGATAGCTCACTGAATGGTAAACCTGTCAGAATGAGTAGAATGTTGTCGGGCCTGCAGGGAGAGGGGGTGGAGCCTACGTTGATCTTGTGGGCCTTTTCGCGTGAGATCAGGGCGCTGTCAGAGATGGCATATGGCATGAGTCAGGGAAAGCGTGTTGAGACAGTTTTGGCAGAGAAAAGAGTGTGGGACAGACGTAAGCCATTGATTAAAAATGCTTTAAAGAGACATCCTTTGTCCGGCTGGTGTAGCCTGCTACAGCGATGTTCACACATAGACCGTGTTATTAAAGGCTTGGCGACGGGCATGGTCTGGGACGAACTGTTACAATTGGGTATGATTTTATCAGGAGAAAATTTTCTGGAGGTTGGAAATAGATCATGAGCGCGAGACCTGAGGCTATGGATATCTCAATATCTGATTATGTAAACGCTATAGGGCGTCGTGCACGCGTGGCTGCGCGTGAAATGAGCAAAATCAACACGGGTGCGAAGAATGCGGCCTTATTGAAAATTGCAGACCTTATTGACGCCTCAAAAGAAAAATTGCAGTCCGAGAATCAGAAAGACCTGGATGCAGGTGCCAGTAATGGACTCAGTGATGCCATGCTGGATCGACTTGCTCTTACGGAAGAACGTATTAGTGGAATGGCGGATGGCCTGAGACAAATTGCCAGCCTGTCAGACCCTGTGGGCGCAATTACAGATCTGAAATATCGCCCTTCAGGTATACAGGTGGGTTCCATGTGTGTGCCGCTGGGTGTTATTGGAATTATCTATGAATCACGTCCGAATGTTACAGCAGATGCTGCCGGTATATGTCTGAAGTCCGGGAATGCCGCTATTCTGCGCGGGGGTTCTGAAGCTATTCATTCAAATCAGGTAATTGCGAACATTATCCAGGCAGGACTCGAATCTGCCGGCCTGCCATCAGATGCTGTGCAGTTGATAGAAACTACTGATCGAGCAGCGGTGGGTGAACTGATCAAGATGGATGCGTATGTAGATGTAATCATACCGCGCGGTGGCAAGGGCCTGATTGAACGTATTAGTAATGAAGCGACCGTACCGGTGATCAAGCATTTGCACGGTGTCTGTCACGTCTATATTGATGATAAGGCAGATATAAAAAAGGCAGTTGATGTTGCCTATAACGCCAAGACGCAACGCTATGGTACCTGCAACACCATGGAGACTTTGTTGGTGCATAAGGGCATTGCAAAGAATGTATTACCAGAGCTTGGCAAGATGTATACAGATGCAGGGGTAGAGCTTCGTGGTTGTGCGCAAACACTGGAGATATTGTCTGGCATTAATTCGGCAACCGAAGCCGACTGGGACGAGGAATATCTTGCTCCAATTTTATCAATTCGCATCGTAGATGATGTGGATGAGGCCATGGATCATATCGACAGGCATAGTTCGCAACATACAGAGTCAATAATTACAGAAGATTTCAGCAGGGCAAGACGATTCCTGCGTGAAGTGGATTCCAGCTCGGTAATGGTGAATGCATCTACCCGGTTTGCAGATGGTTTTGAATATGGGCTGGGTGCCGAGATTGGCATTAGTACTAACAAACTTCATGCCAGAGGACCAGTTGGAATAGAAGGCCTGACCACTAAAAAATTTATAGTGTTAGGTGATGGGCATATTCGAAAGTAGAAGATGCAAGTAAAAAGATACAAGAAGCCAAAGTCAGTAAATAATATAATCTTAGCAAGTAGTCGTGATATTAATTCCTGCCCCATGACGAGTAAGTGTGTGAGTTTATTTTCCGTCACACACGTTAAATACTTGTCTTATGTATCTTGTTTTCTGTTACTCCAGCCATGATTGGTGTATTTGGTGGGACCTTTGACCCGGTGCACTTTGGTCATCTGCGACCCGCATTGGAAGTCTTGCAAGGACTGCAACTCCAGGAGATTCGCTGGATACCATGCCATCAGCCACCTCACAGGGAAATGCCGGTTGCAGATTCCAGCTTGCGAGTCGAAATGCTGGAAATCGCGATAAAGAATGTAGATGGAATGCATGTAGATACGCGTGAGATAGAACGTGAAGGTCCATCCTATATGGTGGATACACTGAAATCTTTGCGGGAGGAAGCAGGTGATACCCCGCTGTGTTTGCTAATGGGGATGGATGCCTTCTGTGGCCTTGATCGCTGGCACAAATGGCAGGAAATCATGGAATTATCACATCTGATTGTGATGCAACGTCCAGACAGTAATGAGCCTGAGACCGGAGAACTGGCTGAGCTTCTGTCTCGCCACAAGTGTGAAAATATAGAACAGATCGTGTCTGAAAAGGCAGGAAGAATTCTGTTTTACCAGGTTACACAAATGGATATATCGGCAAGTCAGATAAGGAAAACCTTGCGCGAAGGGAAAAGTCTTCGTTACCTTATGCCCGATAAGGTGATAGATATTATTGAAAGAGAAGGGTTGTATGTGTAGAAGTGCCCATGTACTAATGATTGTTGTTACTTTTTATTGTTAGGAAGGGTTTTGTGAAGAGCAGGAATGTCGTTTGACAGGATGAATTTATGAATACAGATGAAATGAAAGAATTAGTAATTAGCACACTGGACGATTTAAAGGCGGTAGAGGTTCGTGTGCTGGATGTGCAGGAGATGACTTCGGTCACGGATATCATGATTATTGCCAGCGGTACCTCAAGCCGGCATGTCAAATCGATTGCCGATAATGTAGTAGAAGCGGCTAAGAAAAATGGTGTGCGGCCACTTGGGATAGAAGGAGACCAGGCCAGTGAATGGATACTGGTAGATCTGGGTGATGTAGTGGTACATATTATGAAGCCTGATACCAGGGACTTCTATAACCTCGAAAAGCTCTGGTCATTCAAGGAACATGGCTCTGTTCAAGACCATATCAAGGAAGGTGAGCTTGCGGATATTGGCTAGGCACTGAAGTTCCAACCTTCCTTATCCGGCATGCAAATATATATCATTGCAATTGGCAACCGTATGCCTTCATGGGTCGCCGAGGGTTATAAGGAATATTCCGGACGCATGCCTCCCGAATGTGCCCTGCAATTGATTGAGATCCCGGCTGATAAACGAACAAAGGGTGCGGATCTGAAAAGAA
The DNA here is from genome assembly GCA_030638455.1 of Gammaproteobacteria bacterium. Classification (GTDB taxonomy): domain Bacteria; phylum Pseudomonadota; class Gammaproteobacteria; order DAOWEP01; family DAOWEP01; genus DAOWEP01. The sequence continues at coordinate 9,482 of DAOWEP010000130.1, read as the reverse complement.
TCTCGGAAAAGGAAGGCCAAAAGATTCTGGAAGCTATCCCGAAGAATTGTAAAGTAATAGCCCTGGAAATTCAGGGTAAGATGTTTTCTACGGAGAAATTGGCTACTCAACTTGAAGACTGGATGCAGGATGGTCGAGATATTGCCCTGTTGATTGGTGGGCCTGAAGGTCTGTCACAGGAATGTCTGAAGCAGGCAGAACAGCATTGGTCGCTATCGCCAATGACATTGCCGCACCCGATGGTTCGGGTAGTGCTTGCAGAGCAAATTTATCGGGCGTGGAGTATTATTAAGAATCATCCTTATCATAGATAGAGGCAGTACTAGTGGTAGTTAGAAAGGGGTAAGCGAAATGAATCAACCACAAGCGTGCCCACCACAAGTGTACCTTGCCTCTGTTTCACCTCGCCGTCAGGAACTACTTAGTCAAATTGGGGTCAATTTCCAGCAGTTATCAGTGGATGTTGAAGAGCAAAGGAGTGAGTCCGAAACGCCAGAGCAGTATGTTAAAAGAGTGGCTCTGGATAAGGCACAAGCCGGATGGAATTCTGAAGAAAGAGTGTTGGGTATACCGGTGTTAGGCGCTGATACTGAGGTGGTGGTCGATGGCCAGGTAATGGGTAAGCCGCAGGATCACCAGCATGCAATGGAGATGTTGGATAAACTCTCCGGAAAAGAACATCAGGTCATTAGTGTCGTCGCACTTGTGCAGGGTAGCAGGCAGCAACTATTGGTTAATCTAAACAAGGTATATTTCCGAGATCTGTCTCAGGAAGAAAAGCAGGCGTATTGTAAATCCGGAGGGCCGCTGGGGAAGGCGGGTGGATACGGTATCCAGGGATTGGCAGCGGCATTTATCTCTCATCTAGAGGGCAGCTATTCCGGGGTCATGGGTTTACCTTTGTATGAAACTTCAAAATTACTCAGAGAATTCGGGATAGATGTGCTTAAATAATGTAAATATAAGCAAGGCGGGGTCTTTACGAAGCCATTGGTGTTGGTGGTATGTGGCTACCCTTATAATTTTACTGGACACGGATAATGAGCGAAGAAATCCTGATTAACGTTACCCCTAGTGAGACACGTGTTGCGGTGGTTGAGAATGGTGTCTTGCAGGAAGTGCATATCGAGCGCACGAGTAAGCGCGGATTGGTGGGGAATATATATAAAGGAAAGGTTGGTCGGGTTTTGCCAGGGATGCAGGCTGCCTTTATCGATATTGGTCTGGAAAGAGCGGCCTTTCTTCATGCGTCAGATATTACGAGTACAGTAGTACATAACGAAGTCGATAATGCCAAAAAGCATGAATCAATATCAGAATTGCTATCAGAGGGAAGTGATGTGATCGTTCAGGTTGTAAAAGATCCTTTAGGTACTAAAGGCGCGCGGTTGACAACTCATATTGCTATTCCTTCCCGCTACCTGGTGTTACTGCCGGGGGAGTCAAATGTTGGTGTGTCGTCCAGAATCGAAGACGAAGACGAGCGAAATCGACTAAGGGAGACTGTCGCAGGGTTTGTCAATCAGGAGCAGGATGCTGTGAGCAACGGATATATTGTCCGTACAGTTGCAGAGGGCGCTGACTCCAATGCTTTGAGAGCGGATCAAATTTTTCTTTGTAAGTTATGGACTTCGATTCAGGAAAAGATTAATACATTTGAGCCTGAGACAATAATATATGAAGACCTTATGTTGGCTGTACGCAGTCTGCGAGATTTTGTACATGATGAGATAGAAAAGGTAAGGGTAGATTCGCGTGAGAGTTATCAGAAGTTGATGGAATTTTCTGATAAATTTGTCCCCCACATGTCGGCACGTCTTGAATATTATCCTGGTGAGAGGCCTATTTTCGATCTTTATGGAATTGAAGACGAAATTCAAAAGGCACTGGAAAGCAAGGTTCAACTTAAGTCGGGTGGTTATCTGATTATTGACCAGACTGAAGCAATGACAACAATAGATGTGAATACAGGTGCCTATGTAGGGCATAGAAACCAGGAAGAAACCATTTTTAAGACTAACCTGGAAGCTGCTCAGGCCATAGCGCGTCAATTACGTCTTCGGAATCTTGGTGGTATTATCATTATTGACTTTATCGATATGATGCTCGAAGAACATAAGCAATCTGTTATAAAGGCGTTGGAGAGATATCTGGCCAAGGATCATGCCAAGAGTCATATTACGGAAGTGTCATCACTGGGGCTTGTTGAGATGACACGTAAACGGACGCGTGAAAGTCTGGGACATATACTTTGTGAACCATGCCAGACTTGCGGAGGATGTGGTTCGGTAAAAACAGCTGAAACTGTTTGTTATGAGATTTTTCGCGAAATAATGCGTGAAGCGCGTCAGTATGATGCGGTAAAATTACTGGTGCTTGCCTCTCAGGAGGCGGTTGATTACATGCTGGATGAAGAATCAACCAGTGTCGCTGAACTGGAAGATTTTATTGGGGTTCCAATAAAGTTCCAGGTAGAAGCGCTGTATACACAAGAGCAGTTTGATGTGGTGCTTATGTAAACTACCTGAAAAAAACCGCCAAGCCCTACAGGCAGAAATATGAATGGTTTTAGCTCGTCTTAGGTTGTAAATAGAAACCCTTAATGAATACAAAAAAATCTTTAGTCCGGCGTATTGCTACTGTGTGTTGGACAAGTTTCTCTATAGCGGTCATTTCCATTGCGGTGCTTCTTAGTGTTGTCCGTATTTTGTTGCCATTGGTTGATGAATATCAGGATGAAATTGAACATTGGCTTAGTGTGGAGCTGGATCGGCAGTTAAAGATAGGGAGTATTACGGCGGACTGGAAGGGTCTGTATCCAAAACTGGTGGTCTCGGAAGTATCACTATTGTCTGAAGATGGAAAGGAGCCCTGGCTGGAAATTGAGGAAATCCGTGTTTCAGTAAATATTCTTTCGTTGTTATCTGTCGGTCATGTGGAGACAGGTATCATTAATGTAGTTGGCACCAGCATCTCACTAGAACATCATGATGATGGTGGATATTCCATGAATGGTGTTCGGTTGGGGAAAGGAAACCTGCGTTCATGGCTATTCTCAAGAAAGCACATCAGTATTCTTGATAGTGAATTTATTCTTAAGGATCCTCGTGTTGGTGAAGGGGTTTTTGAATTTAAAGATGCCAGCATTCTGTTGGAGAATATCGGGCCACATCATCAAATAAGGGGTTTGCTTAGCCTGCCAGAGCAGGAAGGCCGACATTTGTCATTTGTTCTGGATATTTTTGGAGATATCAAGGACAAGCCTGAAGCGCTGAATAGTGAATTCTATGCAGAGGGAGATGCATTGTTTGGATCATGGCTACGTAAATGGGGGTTTAGATCGCTCAAATTTAATGCAGGAGAAGCAAAGTTCCATATTTGGGCGGGTGGCAGCCTGAAGAAAGTGAAATGGGTAGAAGGAGATATTGGTCTGCATGACCTTGAATGGCATATCTTGCCGAAAGAAAACGTAGACAAAGAAGATGTTTCTATTGTGTCAGGTGAGCAAGGTTATAAGTTAAGCAAGGTTTCAGGAGATTTTTTCTGGAAGGCTGAACAGGATGGCTGGTCTCTTGATATTGAGCGATTTGATTTTTCCCGGGAAATTGCACAGGCATGGCCGTCTTCCAGTTTCAATCTTGTCTATAAGCAGTCTTCTGATGATATTCCTGAGTGGGAAGGGAAGTTTGAATTTTTAAGGCTTCAGGATCTGAATGTGCTGTTGTTATCGAATACTGCATTGGGCAGTAAGGTCAGGGGGCTTGTAGCTACGTTAGAGCCACACGGCGATCTTTATGATATTGCCTTCAGATTCAATGATCGAAATGACGATCAATCATCCCGATATTTTTTCAAGGCCCGATTTGAGGAGCTGGCAATCAATAGACTGGAAAAGGTCCCCGAATTTTCAGGTTTTGATGGCGATTTGTTGATCAATAATGAAAAAGGATTTTTGCATTTGTCTTCACGTGAGGCCTTGGTTGATTTTGGCGCATTATTTCGTTCACCGTTAATGTTCGATGAACTTTCCGGAAAGATATATTGGCATAAGACAGAAGGAGGTGTATTGGTCGAGTCAGATCATATTGCCACAGCTAATCAGGATGTGAACACTGAAGGCAGGTTTACATTGTTATTACCTGAAGAAGGAGGTTCTCCTTTTCTAAGCCTGAGAGGTTTTTTTGTAGATGGAGACATGGAACAGGCGCATCACTACTTACCAGTCAATATTATGAGGACAGGACTGGTTTCCTGGCTCGATGATGCGCTGGTGGGCGGGCGAATAAAATCCGGTGGGGTGCTGGTGCATGGCCAGTTGTCTGATTTCCCTTTTGACGCAGGTAATGGTGTGTTTGATGTTCGGTTTACAGTTGAGGATGCGATTTTACAGTATGGGGAAGCATGGCCTCGAGCTGAAGAACTCTCCGCAGAGATGGTATTCCATGGGCGTTCTTTCAGGGCTGAAATAGGAGAGGCAAAGATATATGAAATGGACGTACTGCCAACAACGGTCTCAATAGGCGATATGACCGCTAACCCAGACCTTGAGCTTGAGCTTGAAGTTAGTGGGAAGACACCTGAGTTGTTACGATTTCTTAAAGAAAGCCCCGCAGGGGGCGAGTACAGGAATATCCTGAATAAAATGGAGTCTGGTGGAGATGCAAAACTGTCTCTTGATTTGACTTTGCCTATTTTTGACAAAGAGCGACGCGAATTTGATGGCGAGGTTCACCTGTCTAACAGTGATCTATTTATTCAGGAGTGGGGTGCCAGAGTTTCAGATTTGCAGGGTAAGTTGGATTATTCATATGGACCCAGTGGTTACAGGTTCTCATCTGAGCAGATGGAAGCAAGGTTTAATGGTAAAAAGGCAAGTATTGAGGTTAAAAGTGTAGATGGTGTTTCAGGGGTCAATGAAAAGCATATTAATATTAATACCCATATGGATATTGCAAACTTGTTAGGGAAGCAATATACGGGTTTGTTATCAGAAATCATGGTGGGAGAGGCGGACTGGGTGTTAGGTCTGCAGGTCAGGCCCGGATTAGATGACCAGCAGAGAGCAGTTCTTCATCTGGAGTCTGACTTAAAGGGAGTAGAGATCTCTATGCCAGGTGATTTGCAAAAACCAATCGATCAGGTAAGGCCGTTTTCAATGAACATTTTATTGACGGATAAAGGGGTCGGTCCTATTGAAATTGACTATGGTCAGGCCTTGAATGCAAGGTTGCTGTATGAAGATGAAGGCGGAGTATCGGTATTCAGAAAAGGAGCCATACATTTTGGAGGCAAGCAGGCAGTACTGCCAGAAAAGGATGATCTTGAAATTTCAGGTTATATCCCCGTCATTTTATTTTCAGAGTGGGATAAATGGCTAAATACTTTGCCTGGCGATACTCAGCAAGGTTCTATGGTCGAGAGGATAAGAAATTTTGATATCAGCGTGGGTTTGTTTGAGTTCTCAGGCTTTCGCCTGCATGAGGTAAAACTGAATGGATCCAGGCAACCGGCCTTCTGGGACGCTGTAATTCAGAGCCGGGAGGTAACAGGGAATGTAAGATTGCCATCAGAGCTCGATGGTGATGACCCAATTGTACTCGACCTGGAAAAACTACATATCCAGATATCAGGAGAAGAAAAACAACTCAATCTGAACCCTGGAGAGTTTCCTGCATTACGTTTGTCCAGCAAGAGCCTCCATATTGGTGATATCAATTTTGGAAAGACCAGTCTTGTTGCAAGAAAGGTTGTTGACGGGGTAATGTTTGAGACTATTGAAATGCAGGCACCACTTCTGAATGTAATGGCGAATGGTTCATGGAGGATGGTTGATGAACAGCAGTTTTCCAGTTTCAATATTAATGCGAATAGCTCGGATCTGGGTCTTGTATTAAAGGAATGGGGATATGAAGGAACAGTGGATGGAGGAACTCTGGATGCCAATCTGAAGGCAAGTTGGGCGGGGCGGCCAACAGCATTTAAACTGGAAGTTCTGAATGGAGATCTTGATCTTAAAATTCATAATGGGCAGTTGCTTCCTGTAAATACAGGAGGGGGAAAAATATTTGGCTTGCTAAGCCTTCAGGCATTACCACGCAGGTTGTCACTGGATTTTAGTGATTTATTCAAAAAAGGTTTTGGGTTTGATTCTATAAAAGGCACATTTGCTATTGCCGATGGCGAGGCCTATACCAACGATCTTTATATGGTAGGCCCTGCTGCTCGTATTGAGGCTTCTGGCCGTATTGGTTTGGCTGGTCGTGATTATGATCAATATGTGTTTGTCACCCCGTTGGTAACATCCAGTATTCCTGTTATTGGCGGTTTGGCGGGTGGCCCAGGAGTAGGTCTTGGGTTATGGCTTGCGGAAAGGATGTTCGGTGGTGAGATCAATAAATTATCCCGGGTACAATATACAATTACGGGTAGTTGGGACAATCCTGTTATTGAACGTATTGGTGGTGCCGGGGATGACAGGGAGGTGGAAAAGAAAATGAAGAAGTTGGCACCAGAAATAGGTTCTAGTACAAAGCAGTGAGCTTATAGCTGGGATATTGTTATTACTTGTCTGGATTATTGATTGATACCGTGTAAATAATTACCCTTAAGTATGATATTCTTATGGGCTTATGAGAATCTGCATTTTATCCCTCTTGTTGATGTATATGTCCCCGGTGCTTGCTGTGGAGAGGGAATGGGTATTGAGTGCGGATGAATGGGCGCGCCCTCGTGATGGCAGGGGGATTGTATCCATGCTGGTTCTGGGCGAAAGCATACAGGCATGGAAGGAACAATCAGATTTAAATCTGGTGATACATTATCCAGGTGGGGAAGAAGGGGTGCTCTGGGCAAAGGAGTTGCAGGACTGGTTAGTAGCGTTGGGTGTTCCATCATCGCATATTCAAACGATTCCAGGTCATTCAAGAAAAGATGCGGTAACAATAGAATTACGTAAATAACAATTGAAAAAATTATGGGGTTGTACTTATTATGACAATGGTTGCCGCAATTCAAATGGCCTCGGGACCGAATGTAAGCGCTAACCTGGCAGAGGCGGAAAGGTTGATAGGTGATTCCGTTGCAAAGGGAGCGAAACTGGTTGTGTTACCAGAGAACTTTTATCTTATGGGGCATTCAGAACTTGATAAAGTTGAGCTGGGTGAAGAGGAAGGGGATGGTCCAATTCAACATTTTATTTCCGGGCAGGCAGCCAGACATGGTATTTGGTTGGTAGGCGGAACAATTCCATTAAAGTCCAGTGATAATAATAAAGTGCGTGCATCCTGCCTTTTGTATAACGATAAGGGTGAGCAAGTTGCGCGTTATGACAAGATTCACCTGTTTGATGTAGATGTCCCGGATAGTGCAGAGCGTTATGTAGAATCAGAAACCATAGAGCCGGGTGATCAGGTTGTAGTAGTGGATACGCCTTTTGGGAGGCTGGGTCTTGCCATTTGTTATGATTTAAGGTTTCCTGAGCTTTTTCGTACCATGGTAGATAAGGGCATGGAGATACTGGCCTTGCCATCAGCATTTACGGCGGTTACGGGTAAGGCGCATTGGGAACCTCTGGTGCGCGCAAGGGCCATTGAAAATATCTGTTACGTAGTGGCTTCAGGGCAGGGAGGTTATCATGCCAATGGTAGAGAGACCCATGGTGACAGTATTATAGTAGAGCCATGGGGTGGTGTGCTCGACAGGTTACCACGTGGGTCTGGTGTGGTGAGCGCAGAGATTGATCTCGATCGCTTAAAGACAATTCGAAATAATTTCCCTGTATTAAATCATAGAAGGTTTATGTGTAAATAAAGCCAGGATTTCGGTAGTGTTCCCTGTTGCAGGACAAAAACAACCAGTAAAAGGAAATAAGAGAAAACATGGAAAAGAAGAAGGCTAAAACATGGATAAATATTTGTTTAGTTCATCAGCCCCTGTTTCTATAGTTAATGCCTTGAGAATATAGCCTGATGCCCCCAATTCTTTGCATCTTTTTATTGTTTCTTTTTCAGCAACAGAGCTTAGCATTATTATTGGAGTCTCAGAGTTAATCTCGCGCATTTTTCCCAGCGCTTCATCGCCTGTCATTTCAGGCATGACAATATCCATAAAGACTATTTCCGGTGATTCTTGCTTGAAAGCGTCAACCGCTTCGAGGCCATTACCGGCTTCAACAATATTTTCATAACCTAGAGTAGAAAGGTACTTTACTATGGATTTCCGGATCATTCCCATATCATCCACAACTAGAATTTTTGCTTCTTTATTAATCATGTATCAGCCCCGGTTTTGTTATTTAACAGGAAGTTGAAATAGAATCGGTTATCTTCATCTATTCGTATAGGAATCGATATAATTTCCTGAACTTCCTCCATTATAGGGCCTATCTTCTCGGTACTGTGAATAAAATAAGGGGGCTTGAATTTTATTCCCAGATTATAGGCCTCTAGTACGGCAGTAGCGTGGCCAACCACAGTATTTCCCCATTCTTCAAGGGCCTCGACAATATTGTCGGTTACTTCAGTTGCCTGTTCTGTTTCGCCCAGCATTTTCTCCCGAACCTTGTTTCCTACAAGTAGTGCGGTCTCAATATACATATGAATAAGAATTGTACCTTCAATAGAACCGGTTGTTTCTATAGCAACAGCAAAACCCTTGAAACGGAAACTTTCAATTTCATCCTCGGTTCCCAGACCTGCCGTAGACGGAAGGTCTGCCATTGTCTCAAGGTTCTTTACTGTTTCGCTTACAAAAGGTGTTAACACCTTCATTTGTTCTGCGCTTATAGACATTCCTGGTTCCTTATGTATTGTATATTCTTTGCTGTATCGTAGCGGTATGGTAAATGATAGGTAATATTTCTGATTACTGCCACCTGAAATTCATCAATAAACAGGTCTATTTTGTTTATGGACCCACTTATGAAATACGAGTCAGGACTTTAGGAGATCGGCCATGAAGGAGAACATTTATTTCTGCTGTTGCAATTCCCTTAAGTACCTGAAGAGCGCAAGTGATGATGCTGGAGGCTTGTTTTCGCTTTGTTCTTTAGCAGCCTTACGTACTAGTTGCCTGAGATGTTGCCGATCCGCATTCGGGAAGGCCTTGAAGGCTTCTGTGAGCGCCTGCTTGTCGTCTGAGATCAGGCGGTCTCGCCATTGCTCCAGCTTGTGAAATTGTAAGTTGGATTGATGGTCTTTTTGCTTTATCGTATCCAGCGCATGCAATATTGGTTCTATGTCAATGTTGCGCATAATTTTACCAATATATTGCAATTGACGTTTAAGGCCCCCTCTTTTGTGTATTTTCCTGGCTACATTAATTGCATCTAGAAGATTGTCTGGCAAATCTATTTGGTTTAACTGGCCCTGATTTAGTTTTACCAGTTCTTCGCCAAGTGTTTGCAGTGCTGTGGCTTCCCGTTTTCGTTGGGATTTGCTTTTATCACTATCCTCCATGCTCTCTGGAATATCGTCGTTTAGTGG
>DAOWEP010000210.1 GCA_030638455.1 Gammaproteobacteria bacterium | reverse complement strand
ATAAAAACAGCGTCTGTAATAGATCCTGTGTCGACACAAGAATCACCAGTATCGAAAAATTCCGCTTACTTAAAAGTACGGGAATTATTGCCCGACACAGTACATCGGGAAGACTGGTTACTTAAACAGCAAGGTAAATATGCAGTACGATTACTGGGGACCCTCAAGGAAAAGATCATAACAACCTACCTTAATGAGAATATTACAGGGAAAAAGTTTGACCATGAAATTAGCTACTATCTAACAGAAAAAGAGGGTAAATATAAACACTCACTATTATACGGAGTTTTCCCTACCTACAGCCAGGCTAAAGGGGCCATTAAAAACCTCCCGGAAAATCTAAAGATGAACAGTCCGTGGCCTGTCAAGCTGGATGACATAAAGAAAAGCATTACCGTCTATAGAGAATCAAAACTGGTTGATATTAAAAAACCAGCCTTTAAGGCTGTGCCAGTAAATAAGCAGCCTAAAATCGCGGCAACCAAAGCCACAAATGGCGCTAATATTTCCAGCAAGAATGAAACAGAAGCGCTCCTGCAAGACAAGGACTCAGATTCCTATACCGTGCAATTACTCAGTACAAGCAGCAAAAAGCCGTTACTAAGCTATATGCAAAAATATAACCTTGAAGACAAATCGGTACTGTATAAGACCACCCGTAATGACGAAGACTGGTATGTGTTGTTTTATGGCGTTTTTAAAACCAGAAAAATGGCTGAATCATTCATCAATAATTTGCCAAAAAATGCTCGCTCTGGAGGCCCCTGGATTCGAAAAATGAGTGACTTACAAAAAGGCTTTCGGGTTAACGGCAATTAATGCCTTTGAGCCTCCTGTCCCAATAGCGCCTGATAATTGCGCTGGAATATACATCACAGTATACTGCTTTCCTCTTTATACGCTAATATTTGCCTGCACGATTAGATGGCACTTTTGAAAGTAGACGTTTCCCGGCATGTCAGATTTAAAAAACGACCGATTTATACGAGCACTGTTACGTGAACCTGTGGACTCGACACCTGTATGGGTTATGCGTCAGGCAGGGCGATATCTTCCGGAATACCGCGCTACGCGCGAAAAAGCCGGGAGCTTTATGGATTTATGCAAAAACCCGGAGCTCGCATGTGAAGTTACACTTCAGCCACTAGATCGATTTGATCTTGATGCCGCAATTCTGTTTTCTGACATTCTGACAATTCCAGATGCGATGGGTCTAGGTCTTTATTTCACTGAAGGTGAAGGACCAAAATTTGAACGTCCGATTAAAACCGCAAGTGACATTGAAAAACTGGGTGTCCCGGATCCTCTAACTGAACTGAAATATGTCATCGATGCGGTTAGCGTCATCAAATCTGAGCTTGATGGACGAGTACCCTTGATTGGATTTTCAGGTAGCCCATGGACACTAGCAACTTACATGGTCGAAGGTGGTAGCACCAAAACCTTTTCAAAAATAAAGGCAATGATGTATGACGAACCCGCCCTGCTACATAAACTGCTTGAGAAAATTGCGCAGTCTGTCACTAGCTACCTGAATGCCCAAATACAGGCAGGCGCACAGGCCGTAATGATATTTGATACCTGGGGCGGCACATTATCTACCCGTGACTATACTGATTTCTCTTTGCAGTATATGGAAAATATTCTTTCCGGTTTGCAAAGGGAAATAAATGGTACTCGTATACCTGTCATTATGTTTACCAAGGGTGGCAGCCAATGGCTGGAGAAAATTGCATCCAGTGGATGTGATGCCGTAGGACTGGACTGGACAATAGACATTGGTGAAGCCAGGAAAAGAGTGGGCAGCCAGGTTGCACTACAGGGAAATATGGACCCCTGTGTACTCTATGCCTCACCCGATCGTATTCGTCAGGAAGTTGGGTCTATCCTGGAAAGCTTTGGCGATGGAACAGGGCATGTTTTCAACCTTGGACATGGCATACACCCGGAAATCAACCCGGAACATATGCAGGCCATGATTCAGGCAGTACACGAACTCAGCCCGGCCTTCCATAAAAAATAAAACAATCAACCATCATTGATGCACCACTTCATTTCTGATATTTCCTGAATTCCAGGAATCGATATTAAGGACTAATTCATCAACTAGACGTTGTCTTGATTCCTGGCTTGCCCAGGCAATATGTGGGGTAACGATCAGGTTTGGAATGTCCTTCTGTAGCAATGGGTTATCCTCAGCCGGCGGCTCCTTACTTAATACATCAATCCCGGCGCCACCTAACTGACCATCACGTAAGGCTTCTGCTAATGCCTGCTCATCGACAATACCACCACGAGCGGTATTAATTAATATCGCACCCTTTTTCATCAATGCAATTTCTGCACTGCCTATCAGATTTTGCGTTGCTTCCGTTAATGGGCAGTGGAGACTCAGAATATCCAGCTTCGGCAATAGATCAGCTAAGTGATACCGCCCTTTTACCAACTCACTCGTACCTGGCCTCTGCGCAATCAGTACCTCCAGGCCAAATGCCATCGCCACTCTGGCAACCGCCTTGCCAAGCTCGCCATAACCCACAATACCCAATGTTTTACCGGCTATCTCATGGATAGGGAAATCCAGCAGGCAAAACTGCGTGCTCTTGCTCCAGAGACCCTCTTCTACGGCCTGTTGATATGCGTTTAAGCGCGTTGATAGTGCCAATATCAGGCTGAATACATGCTGGACGACGGATGGCGTCGCATAGGATCTTATATTACAGACATTGATTCCCAGCTCTTTGGCGGTAACCAGATCAACGTTATTAGTACCCGTTGCAGCAATGCAGATCAGTTTCAATTTTTTTGCAGCATTTAACGCAGACCAGTCAAGGACAACTTTATTGCTGATGACCACCTCTGCCTCTTTAATGCGCTCCTTAACCTGATCAGGGTGTGTTTCGTTATGAAATACCCACTCAGGAAGACTGGCATTAAGTGCTGCCAAATCAAGATCACCTCTATCGAGTGAAAATTTATCCAGAAATACACCTGACATAATGCTCTGCCCTGGAACTATCTGCGTTAGTCGCTATTTTGCATGAAATAGAAATAAAATTGGTTATACTCCATACACATTATCACAATATTCTACTAAGCAAAATGACAGACCCACAAGCTCAAACCCGTATTGGCATACTGATATCTAATCTGGGTACCCCTGATGCACCTACACCGGCTGCACTACGAAAATACCTTGCTGAATTTCTGTCAGACCCCTATGTAATTGACAAGCCACGCTGGCTTTGGTGGTTTATTTTGCATGGCGTCATCTTGAGGTTAAGACCAGGTCGTGCAGCAAAGTCCTATCAAAAGATATGGACAAGTGAAGGTTCTCCTTTGCTGGAAATTTCAAAAAAACAGGTGCGGGCGTTACAGGCCAAACTGGCACCGCGTTTTAATTACCCTGTCAGGGTGGTACTGGCAATGCGCTATGGTAGCCCATCAATTCAACAAGGCATTAATGAACTAAAAGAATTTGGTGCGACACAGTTAATAGTTTTACCGCTATATCCACAATATTCACGAACTACGACAAAATCCACTTTTGTAGCGGTTGAATCTGAACTTGAAGGTTCTTCACTGGGGTCTAATATTTACAGCATTAATAACTACCATGAGGAAGGCGATTATATAAACACTGTAGCGGAAAGCATAAACGCATATTGGAAGAAAAATGGAAAATCACAACATTTACTATTCTCTTTTCATGGGCTACCACAGCGCTATGCCGATAATGGAGACCCGTACGCTGAACAATGTCAACGCACTGCAGAGCTGATAGCTGCAAAACTGGAACTAGATGGTAATGAATGGCGACTTACCTTTCAATCGCGCTTTGGTCCTGACCCCTGGTTACAACCCTACACAGATAAAACACTCATAGCGTTAGCTGAAGAAGGAACAAAAAGTGTCGATATTATTACTCCCGGATTTCCAGCAGACTGTCTGGAAACGCTTGAAGAGATCGCAATAGAAAACAGGGATATTTTTCTCAATGCGGGTGGCGATACCTATAATTATATCCCCTGTCTTAATGAAGACCCGAATCATATTGAAATGATGGCAAACCTCATTACCCGCCACTATCAGGCATGGATAGAAAAATAGCGTGTCAAACAGCCCGGGCATAAAGATTGCGATAAGCAGTTGCCTGTTAGGAGAAAAAGTACGCTACGACGGTACGGATAAAAAACTGGATATACTTACCCGAATCCCTGGCGACATCATTACCTTTATACCTGTCTGTCCGGAAGTGGCGATCGGCATGGGTATTCCCAGACCACCTATACAACTTGTAGAAACCAGTGAAGGTATTCAGGCGCTACAGATTGATGATCCAGACAAGAGCTTCACAGAACCCTTGCAAGCCTACGGGGCAAAAATAGCGAATGAACTGAAAGACATTTTCGGTTATATATTCAAGGCGCGCTCGCCTAGCTGTGGAATCAATTCAACCCCTGTTTTTCGGAGTGGCGAGGAACATCATAAGGATGCTGGACTGCACGCAAAGCAGATCATGCAGCAACACCCGGGCTTACCAATTATAGAAGAAACCACCCTGACCACGCTGGAGCAAGTTCAGGATTTCTTCAGTCAGGTATTTAAATACTCACAACAAAAACACGCCACGGATCCAGATCTACATGAAAAACAGCAAAACCAATTGAATCACTACTTAATGGGTGTTATTAATAGCCCTTGAAAGACCTGCACAAAAGGTCTTTTAGGATCAATAATTATAGTTAGGCGCCAAGAGAAGAATATGATTGAGAAAATTGGACATATCAAAAACCCGCTTTCTGTAATCGCTATATTTGCTGCTATAGCAGAAATTAGCGGAACAACTGTTCTGCCATTCATTGAGGCGAATAACCAGAGTATTTATATTTGGTTTTTAATGTTCTTCCCTGTTTTCTTAGTTGGTTCTTTTTTCTTAACACTTAATTTCAATCACAGAGTTTTATATGCGCCGTCCGATTATAAGGATGAAAAACACTTTGTATCCTCGTTCACCAAAGCAAGACCTGATGAGCAAAGTGTAAAATTGCATGGTGAAGTGGAAGAAATT
>DAOWEP010000018.1 GCA_030638455.1 Gammaproteobacteria bacterium | reverse complement strand
TCATCCACATTCCACCTACCCACAGGGTAAGTAAAATCCGCTCGGCTACATTGGAGTACCCCGTAGAAAATGAAATAGACACTAACGTTTATCAGAAGAAGTCATGCGGCAATGGTGAAAAAGTTAGATGTACTTAACGGCAACAATCTCGTATTCCTTCTCGCCACCTGGTGCCTGAACAACTGCAATATCGCCTTCCATTTTACCGATCAATGCCCGGGCAACAGGAGAGCTTACAGAAATACGGCCTTGCTTAATATCCGCTTCGTCTTCACCTACAATCTGGTATACGACTTCTTTTCCACTTTCCTCGTCGACCAGCTCAACCGTTGTACCAAATACAACCTTCCCTGTTTTATCCAGCTTGGTGATATCAATAATCTGGGCGTTTGAAAGCTTGCCTTCAATATCACCAATTCGACCCTCAATAAAGCCCTGCTCTTCACGGGCAGCATGATATTCTGCATTTTCTTTCAGGTCTCCATGCTCACGAGCTTCAGCTATTGCCTGTATCACACGTGGTCGTCTCACGCTCTTGAGCTCCCTTAATTCCTCTTGCAGCTTTTCAGCTCCATGCGCAGTTAGCGGAACCTTGCTCATATTGAAATCTCCTGATGTAATTCCTGTAATGAATTAATTTCCACTTCATCATCTTGCTGCAATGCCAGACACATAGCCCGCGCACCCGCCATTGTTGTTGTGTATGTTACTTTATGCTGTAAAGCAGATCGACGTATAGTGGAAGAATCTGCAATGGCCTGTTGCCCTTCCGTGGTATTTACGATCAATGTGATTTCATCATTCTTGATCATATCCACAATATGCGGCCTGCCTTCCGTTACCTTGTTTATTATAGCGCACTCTACACCAGATTCTTGTAATACCCTTGCGGTACCTCTGGTAGAAAATATTTCAAGACCCTGGCTAATAAGGTTATTTGCAATTTCGATTACATCTGTTTTATCTACATCCCGAACACTAACAAACGCCCGCCCGGCCCTGGGAATCACAACACCAGCCCCTAGTTGAGCCCTGGAAAAAGCTTCTCCAAAATTACGGCCAATACCCATGACCTCTCCTGTAGACTTCATTTCCGGGCCGAGTAGCGGGTCTACACTAGGAAATTTTATAAAGGGAAATACTGCTTCTTTAACCGAAAAATAGGGTGGCATGCATTCTTCTGTTACACCTTGTTCTGCCAGGCTACGCCCCGCCATACAACGAGCTGCAATCTTGGCCAAAGGTATTCCCGTGGCCTTGGAAACAAATGGTACTGTACGGGAAGCGCGTGGATTAACTTCCAGCACAAAGATTTCATTACCCTGAATTGCGAACTGTGTATTCATCAAACCGATAACTTTCAATTCCTTTGCCATCAGCCGCATTTGTTCTCTCATACGATCCTGAATTTCCTTGCTTAAGGTATACGGCGGCAGAGAACAGGCTGAATCCCCCGAGTGCACACCGGCCTCTTCAATGTGCTCCATAATCCCACCTATCAGGACATCCTTGCCATCACAGATCGCATCAACATCCACTTCCACGGCCTGATTCAAAAACCGATCTAGTAAAACCGGGGAATCATTGGAAACCTGTACTGCTTCACGCATATACCTGCGCAGATCATCTTCGTTATATACAATCTCCATCGCTCGTCCACCCAGGACATATGACGGACGTACTACTAGTGGATAACCTATTTCACTAGCGAGTCTGACTGCTTCTTCATCTTCTCGGGCAGTACGATTAGGAGGCTGCTGTAACCCCAGTTTCTGAATCATCTGCTGGAATCGCTCACGATCTTCCGCAAGGTCTATGGAATCTGGTGTAGTCCCTATTATGGGTGCACCAGCCGCTTCCAGTGGCCGTGCAAGCTTTAAAGGTGTTTGACCTCCGTACTGGACAATCACTCCTTTAGGCTTTTCCTTCTCGATAACTTCCAGGACATCTTCCAGTGTAAGCGGCTCAAAATACAAACGATCCGAGGTATCATAGTCTGTAGATACGGTTTCAGGATTGCAGTTCACCATAATGGTTTCATAACCATCTTCGCGCAGCGCCATTGCTGCATGCACACAACAATAATCAAACTCAATACCCTGGCCGATCCGGTTCGGTCCTCCACCCAACACCATGATCTTGTCCCGATCTGAAGGGTCTGACTCACATTCCTCCTCGTAGGTGGAATACATATACGCGGTACTGGTAGAAAACTCGGCCGCACAAGTATCCACGCGCTTGTAGACAGGATGAATACCCAACGCATGGCGATGCTTGCGAAACACTTCTTCCGTTACGTTTAGTAATCTGGCAAGTCGGATATCTGAAAAACCCTTGCGCTTGAGACCGTACATCTGCTCTTTGTTTATTTCTGCCAGCGTCTTGTCACCAAGCCCGGTCTCTATTTCAATAATCTCTTCAATCTGCACAAGAAACCACGGATCAATCCTTGTCAGCTCATGCACTTCGTCCATTGTCATACCAAAACGGAAGGCATCTCCCAGATAAAGAATTCGTTCTGGTCCAGCCGTTTGCAGTTCATGCCTTAAAATATCTTTAGCGTCCTCGGCTTCCAGGTTGACCCGCTCGTTAAATCCATCAATTCCGGTTTCCAGCCCACGTAGCGCCTTTTGCAATGATTCCTGCTGGGTTCTACCGATAGCCATCACTTCGCCCACCGATTTCATCTGTGTTGTAAGGCGTGGGTCTGCTTGTGGAAATTTTTCAAAGGTAAATCGAGGGATTTTAGTAACCACATAATCAATCGATGGCTCAAACGATGCCGGGGTTGCACCTCCGGTAATGTCATTCTGTAGCTCATCCAGCGTATAACCAACCGCAAGTTTTGCCGCGATCTTGGCAATAGGAAATCCGGTGGCCTTTGAAGCAAGTGCAGACGATCGCGAAACCCTCGGATTCATTTCAATAATAATCATCCGACCGTTTTCAGGATTGATTGCAAACTGTACATTTGAGCCACCAGTATCGACACCAATTTCACGCAGCACCGCCAGCGAGGCATTCCGCATGATCTGATATTCCTTGTCCGTTAGCGTTTGCGCTGGAGCCACAGTGATTGAATCACCAGTATGTATTCCCATCGGATCGAGGTTTTCAATAGAACAGATAATAATGCAGTTGTCCTTATGGTCCCGCACCACCTCCATTTCATATTCCTTCCAACCCAGGATCGATTCTTCGACCAGCAATTCATTGGTTGGTGACAGATCCAGTCCGCGTTCACAAATCTCGACAAACTCTTCCTTGTTATAAGCAATCCCGCCGCCACTACCGCCCATAGTAAAAGACGGACGGATAACGGTAGGAAACCCAACCTGCGCCTGCACCTGAAAGGCCTCTTCCATGCTATGCGCAACTGCCGCTCGAGGCATATCCAACCCAATCTTTTGCATGGCCTTGCGAAAGCGATCCCGATCCTCCGCCTTGTCTATGGCATCACGAGAAGCGCCAATCATCTGCACGCCATGTTTTTCCAGCACACCTTCACGCGCCAGATCCAGCGCACAGTTCAATGCCGTCTGCCCACCCATTGTAGGAAGCAGTACATCCGGTTTTTCCTTTTCGATTATCTTCTCTACCGTTTTCCAGGTAATAGGTTCGATATACGTGGCATCTGCCATGTTCGGATCGGTCATGATCGTAGCCGGGTTCGAATTCACCAGAATCACCCGGTAACCTTCTTCCCTTAATGCCTTGCAGGCCTGCGCACCTGAGTAATCAAACTCACAGGCCTGACCGATTACAATCGGTCCGGCACCGATAATCAGAATGCTACTAATGTCATCTCTTTTTGGCATTTATTATATATTACAGTATGTTATGTGATAAATATCAAGCAGTTTAAATGATTTGATGCGCTCAGCTTGTCCGCTCTTTCATCAAGCCAACAAACTTGTTAAACAGGGATGCAATATCGTGCGGCCCTGGACTAGCCTCCGGGTGCCCTTGAAAACTGAACGCTGGAATATCGGTACGCTGCACACCTTGAATGGTTCCATCAAACAGGGAACGATGTGTTACGCACATACTGTCAGGTAACGAGTCTTCCTCCACAGCAAATCCATGGTTCTGACTGGTAATCATCACCTGACTACTCTCCAGATCCTGAACAGGGTGATTTCCTCCATGATGCCCAAATTTCATTTTTCCTGTTTTGGCGCCGCTGGCCAATGATAATAATTGATGCCCGAGACATATACCAAACACCGGGATACCGGTAGTTAATATTTCCTGTATAGACTGGATCGCATAATCACATGGCTCAGGATCTCCCGGACCATTCGATAGAAAAATTCCATCTGGCTTCATAGCCAGGACTTCACTTGCGGGCATTTGTGCAGGCACTACCGTCAGGCGACAACCACGATCAACCAGCATTCTCAGAATATTTCGTTTAATCCCATAATCATAAGCCACAACATGATAGGGTAATTTTTCTTCTACAGGATGAGGCGCTTCTGGCATCCCTTTTTCCAGGGACCAGGAGCCTTGCATCCATTCATATGGACTTTGGGTAGTGACTTCCCTTGCTAAATCCATGCCCTTCAGGCCCGGAAACCCACACGCTGCATCAACAGCGGCTTTCTCGTCAATGTTATCGCCCGCTACAATACAGCCATTTTGCGCTCCCTTTTCCCTAAGGATTCGTGTCAACCTGCGCGTATCGATATCACTGATACCAACGACTTTATTTTCTTCCATGTAGTCCTGCAATGACTTCTGATTGCGCCAGCTACTGGCAATTTGAGGAACGTCACGCACTACAAGACCACTGGCAAAAACCCTGGAAGATTCCTCGTCGTCAGCATTAGTGCCGACATTGCCAATATGTGGATAAGTTAGCGTAATAATCTGACTGCAATAGGATGGGTCAGTCAGGATCTCTTGATAGCCTGTCATCGAGGTGTTAAACACTACCTCGCCAGTCGTTTGCCCCTCAATACCAATCGATTTACCCCAAAACAGGCTGCCATCTTCAAGGGCCAAAAGGGCCGGTTTATACAAAAGAACCTCCTGATACAGACGTAGAAAAGCGGGAAAAACCATAGGGTCTTTCCCGCTCGTAGTTGGGAACCACCTCATTTTAACTCAAGGGATTCTGCACCGAATCTGAGGAGTGATTGTACTTGATTGAATATTCAGTTTCTAGTTACTAGCCCGCATTTTTCACCAGGGGGCAAGATAATTGCGCAGAAATTTGATTCCACAGCGGATTTTCTGAAGGAACGGAATACAGTGCGTATTCCCGACTGAAGAAAATGTGTTGTGGGAGCAAAGAGCAAGCAAGAGCTTGTCATCCTGGTGAGAAATGCGGGCTAACGGCTAGTTAGAGGAAAAATGTTAAGAAAGGTCAACTAGTACTCTTTCACTTTAATCCCAATACATCCTGCATATCATATAGCCCTGTTTTCTGCTCCATTATCCATTTAGCAGCACGGACAGCCCCGGACGCAAAGGTCATTCTACTGGATGCCTTATGGGTAATTTCTATCCGTTCCCCGATATCAGCAAACATTACCGTGTGATCACCCACAATATCGCCTGCGCGGATAGTCTCAAAACCAATCGTACCTCTATCTCTCTCGCCGGTATTGCCTTCACGTCCATACACAGCACAATCAGCCAGATTTCTACCCAGTGCATCGGCTACCACTTCTCCCATGCGGAGGGCAGTGCCAGAAGGCGCATCCACCTTATGACGGTGGTGGGCCTCAATTACCTCAATATCTACCTCATCTCCCATAACTCGCGCGGCCAAATCCAGCAGTTTGAAACAAAGATTCACCCCCACGCTCATATTTGGCGCAAAAATGACCGCAATATCATTGGCTGCATTCGCAATCTGCTGCTTTTGTTCTTCTGTAAACCCGGTAGTTCCAATTACAATTTTCTTGTTGTGTTGACGGCAAATATCCAGATGCTTCAGCGTGGCTTCAGGCGCAGTAAAATCAATCAGCACATCAAAGTCACTGATTACCGTAGAAAGGTCTTCAACAATAGCAACGCCAAGCTTGCCTACACCCGCCAACTCACCCGCATCAGCACCCAGAACCGAACTGCCTGCTCTTTCGGTGGCAGCAGAAAGCGCTACGCCATCTGCCTGACAACAGGCTTCGATCAAGGTACGACCCATACGTCCGGCAGCGCCAGGAATTGCAATATTAGTAGTCATAGGATGGTAAGATACAAGAGAAAAGAGGCAAGTTACAAGAAAAAATTGAGGGCCTTGCAGAACTACGGTGAATTATACTTTAAATTTTGAGACATGCGCTTGAATCAGGGCTACGAATCATGCGAGTTTACTGCTGGCAGGAAGCATTTTACACCGCTTCTCTTGTTACCT
>DAOWEP010000124.1 GCA_030638455.1 Gammaproteobacteria bacterium | reverse complement strand
TAACATCAGCACGGATGGTGATGGTATCCGTATTCATTAGCCCACCCGCACTATCCTCAGGATACGAAAGCACTGACTCTAGTCGCTGGCGATTCTGGTTATCCATGGAGCGGAGTACTTCCCGGTTAACCGCATCAGGCAAATCATCCAGCAGGTCGGCCAGATCATCCATGTCCATACCTTCTGCTGCTGCAACCAGTTCATTGTCTTCCATGTCACGAATCAGTCCGGCACGGGCCTCTTCATTAAGGTGTAGCAGGGTTTCCCCGCCGTTCTCGGATTCTACGAGCTTCCAGATAATTTCACGTTCTGCAGGGCGAAGAGACTCCAGTAACTTTGCGATTTCAGCTGGATGTAAGTCATTCAGCATTTTCCAGACATGTTGCAGGGTCCCCTGTTCCAGTGCATTGGTCAGGATCCGCAATCTTTCTTCTGCTTTCTCTTGTTGTGGGATTTCGGGCATCAGGTTTCTAGTTTTGCAATATCTGATTTCGGTGTTCTTATTTCTTACGTCATGTTTAGCAATATAGACAAAATATTCATGGCCGTTTCTTCTCACGGCAGAGGCTCGTGCTTTATGGGCTGGCTATCAACCAAATGCTGCTTTCAGTGTAACGGCTATTGATTGAAGGGTCTACGGGGAAGTAAGCATTAATAATGTCTGTTTAGCCTGCATTTATATTATTGACTAGCGCTAGCGCCTGATCTGAGTGCGTGCATTGCAGTATTTTACGGGCAGGGCGAACCAGTTCGCTGATATTTGATTCCTTGATAACACTTTTGACTTCGAGCAAGGTGGCGGCCTGCATACTAAATTCTCTTAGCCCAAGACCCAGTAACAAGCGTGTGTAATAGCTGTCACCCGCCATTTCACCACACATGGATATTGGTATTTTGGCTTTGTGACCAGCATTCAGGATTAAATGAATCAGGCGCAATACAGCCGGATGAAGTGGGTCATATAAATAGTTTACTTCATCATCCATGCGGTCTATTGCCAATGTATATTGAATCAGGTCATTGGTGCCGATCGATAGAAAGTCAAGATGTTTGGCAAATGTATATGCGGTAATAGCAGCAGCCGGAATTTCTATCATGCCACCGACAGGTATGTCTTTATCGTAATCAAGACCTTCCCTGTCCAGTTGGTGTTTTGCTTCCTCTATTATCTGCAAGGTTTGAAGGGCTTCCTGTATATTGGATAGCATCGGGATCATCATGCGTATCGGGCCATGTGCTGATGCCCTGAGAATTGCTCGCAACTGAGGGGTAAATAGATCCGGGTCTTTCAGACACAGCCTGATAGCACGAAGGCCCAGTGCCGGATTTATTGTTGGAACAGAGGTGTCTTTTGTTTCCTGTGATTGTTTGTCTGCACCAAGGTCAAGCGTTCTGATGGTTAATGGATTTCCCTTGAGTTTGTTGATTACAGTCAGATATGCATCCAACTGCTCTTCCTCGTCCGGAAGGCTTGAACGGTTCATAAACAGAAATTCTGTTCGGAACAATCCTACTCCACTGGCGGAAACATCATTTACAGAATCAATGTCCTCAGGTAATTCAATATTACCGAGGAGAGAAATTGGAGTGCCATCTATTGTAATAGCAGCCTTGTTTTTTAGTTTATTAAGTGACTTGTAATATATACTTTCCTGCTGTTGCTGCTGCCGATAGTAGGAAAGTATATCTTCATCAATATTAGCCAGGATAACGCCCTGCTTACCATCTACAATTACTATTTCATCGTTATGCAGGGTTTTTCGACTGTTATGCACGCCGACAACAGCAGGAATACGCAGACTTCTTGCCATGATGGCAGTATGTGAAAGTGGGCCTCCATATTCAGTAACAAATGCAGCAATCTTCTGATGTTGCAAGAGGATAGTATCAGCAGGCGTCAGGTCATCAGCAATAATGATATGACCGGTGAGAGCAGTAACACCATCATGAGGTTGATTGTCCTGGTTTAGTAGAATACGCAAGATGCGATTCACTACATGGATAACATCGTCTTTACGGGTGCGAAGGTAGGCATCATCCATTTCCTCAAAAATATTAACTAGGGCGTCACGTTGTAATTTCAGTGCCCATTCCGCATTTAATTGCTGATTGCGTATCAGGTCTATAGGTACATTCCCCAATGCTGAATCTTTCAGCATCAAGAGGTGGGTATCTATAAATGCGGCTATGTCTGCTGGAGTTGATGCAGGGATTCGTGTGCGGATATTCTTGAGTTCTTCCTGGGCAACTTTAAGTGCAAGCTGGAACCGAAGGACTTCATCTTCGACTTTCGACGCGGGAATTTTCTGTTCAACGACTTCCGGCTGGCCACGCTCCAGTATATGAACCTTGCCGATCGCAATGCCCCTGGATACGCCTATACCAGATAGTGTTACACTCATCAGGATTCCTCTATAAAAGGATCGGTTGTTTTATTCCTTCTCACCAAACCGTTCTGCCACCAGTTTCTCCAGTCCGGTAACGGCTTCATTTTCATCATCACCTGAGACAGTCAATGTTAGTTGACAGCCTTTTCCGGCCGCGAGCATCATTACACCCATGATACTTTTCCCATTTACTTTTCGGCCATTTCGCTCCAGTTGGATATCACTATCAAAAACCGAGGCTAGCGTTACAAATTTAGCAGCAGCACGGGCATGTAGTCCCAGCTTGTTTATGATATCAATTTCTTTTTTTATCATGTTCGCGAGTGTGTTCCTGAGAGCACAGGAGAATCCCGTCTCGTCCACCGCTCAGGGCCTTGTTAGTAAGATCACTTAGCGATAAAGAAGGATAGTTCAGTACCCGGATCAGCATGGGCAGATTTATTCCGGAAACAACCGTAATAGTGTTGTTATCAGGTAAACGGTTGGCAATATTGCTGGGTGTTGAACCATAAATGTCGGTCATGACCAAAATGCCTTTTCCCTGATCCAGGGTTCTAATCATTTGTCTGGCTTGTTCCAGTATTTCATCTGGATCACAGTCCTGATTTACCTGTAGAGCAAGAGCATTCAGGGGGCATACTTCCATCATGACGGTGGCGGAATGAAGTAACTCAATTCCGATACGGTTATGTGTGATGATAAGCAGGCCGACGCTCATGATAATTCCCGATGACGGATGGCCACATTGTTCCGTTGTTTTCCGAAATATTTTCCTAATGATTCTACCATATATACAGAACGGTGCTGCCCACCAGTACAACCAACGGCTACAGTCATATAGCTTCTGCTTTCACTTTCAAATCTTGGAGCCCAGATGTTCATGAATTGCTTGATCTGTTCCAGCATCTCTATCACTGTTGGCTGGCCTTCAAGGTATTCTATAACTTTATCGTCCTTACCAGTAAGTGGACGCAGGGTAGACTCCCAATGAGGGTTTGGTAGACAGCGTACATCAAAAACAAAATCTGCATCACCAGGAATGCCATGTTTGTAACCAAATGACTGGAATAATAACGACATGGGTTCGTGATTATTGCTGGTCACGCGTTCCCTGATCAGGTCTCGTAATTGGTAGATATTGGTATGAGTTGTGTCAATATACAGATCTGCATTTTCTGCTATCGGAGCCAGAAGCTGGCGTTCAAGTTCAATCGCGTCTGCCAGTGACACGTCCTTACTGGTTAATGGATGTTTTCGTCTGGTTTCGCTGAATCGTTTCAGTAAGGTATTGTTGTCTGCTTTCAGGAAGAAGATTTTGCTCGACAGATTCTGGTTATTCAGTTTATCCAGAAGATCCGGAAAATTTCCCAGTTCATCCGAACTGTTACGTGCATCTATACCTACTGCTATACGGTTATGATTTTGTCCCCATTCTTTGTTGATCTGTTCTGACATTGCCTTGAGCATGCCGACTGGCAAGTTGTCTATGCAATAA
Source organism: Gammaproteobacteria bacterium (assembly GCA_030638455.1). GTDB lineage: Bacteria > Pseudomonadota > Gammaproteobacteria > DAOWEP01 > DAOWEP01 > DAOWEP01. The sequence goes on along the minus strand of DAOWEP010000124.1, from coordinate 6,045 downwards.
TAGTCCAGATCTTCCAGTGTATTCAAAGCGATACTTTTCCCTGAGCCGGAGAGGCCACTAACAATAATCACCTTAATTTGACCTGGTGCTTCTGTTTTTGACCCAGGTTGCGGTGTTGATTGTGTCTTTGATTTTAGATCAGGGTGTGACATTGTTGATAGAGTACCAGTATTTCTATTTTACATCCTGCTCCAGGAGCCGATGTTGACGTTCAATAAAATCATGCGCTGCATCATGTCCTCTTTGGTATAGCATATGGTTTCTAACTGCAGTTTCAACCACTACTGCCAGATTTCTTCCGGGAGCCACTGGGAAAGTGATTTCAGGTATTTCTACATCCATCAGGCTGCGGGTATTTCGCCAGCTGTGCAAGCGATCAATTTTTTTCATGTTCTCAGCATTCATATGTACCAGATTGATGATAAGTCTTAGGTATTTTCCAGGTTTGATTGCGCTGTCTCCAAATAATGACCGAATATTTAGTATACCAAGCCCACGTACCTCCAGTAGCTCACTTAATATTTCAGGGCATGTGCCATTTATGATATCAGGTGCAATTCTCGAAAACTCAGGTGCATCATCAGCGACAAGACGGTGGCCACGACTGATAAGTTCCAGGGCAAGCTCGCTTTTACCTATGCCGCTTTCGCCGGTAAGGAGCACCCCATTGCCCATTACCTCCATAAACACACCGTGTAAAGTTGTTTTTTCTGCCAGCATACTGCCGAGGAAGTAACGTATGTGCGTTATCAGATTATGACTCGCCATAGGAGTGCGGAGAAGAGGGGTCTGTTTTTTGTCCGCCAACAGGATGAATTCATCTGGTAATTCCTGATTGCTGGCGACAATTAGAATAGACAGGGTATCTGAAAATAGCTTGTTCACCGTATCTTGATAGCTGTCCGCATCCAGATTTTGCAGATATTCAAGCTCCGTACTTCCCAAAACCTGTACTTTATTAGGATGAATCAGGTTTAGGTGTCCTATTAAGGCAACGCCTGTCTCTTCCTGGGTGAACGGCTTTATTTCGCGGTTTTGCCCTTCAAGTCCACCTATCCACTCTAGTCCTAGTCGGGCATGTAGCCTTTCGATCAGGATTCGCGTGGTGATAGGTTCTGTCATGCTGGAGTTTTTTGATCTTGCCAGTGGGTCAGTAAATTAAGTGCCTGATTAACATTGTTACAATTACGCAATTTTTCACAAAAAGTATCGTCGCCGAAAATTTCGGCCAGATTGGCAAGGATATGAAGATGTTCATCCGTATAATGTTCAGGAACCAGGAGTGCAAATACAAGATCAACAGGTTGCTGGTCAATTGCGTCAAAATCTATGCCCGCATCCAGTTTTAGAAACGCACCTATTGCTTCTTCTCGGCCCTTCAGTCTTGCGTGAGGAATGGCAACCCCATGACCAAGCCCGGTGCTTCCAAGTCGTTCACGTTCTATCAGGCTCCCGAAGATTTCATCTTTGGTCATGTTTGGATTGTTGGCCGTAAGTAGGTCGCTGATCAATTCAAGCGCACGTTTTTTGCTGCCAGCATGGGCATCATAGGCAATTCGATCAGGGTTGATAAGCTCATTGATATTCATAACATTTGATTCATAATAGTCGGATAGTCATATAAATATTTTCAGATTATCGAATAGATTAATGGCTACTACAATTCTCGATTACTGCCTCTGTGATGATTGGTAATCTTTTCCTTGTGCTTTTTTACCTGTCGGTCAAGTTTGTCTACCAGTCCGTCAATAGCTGCGTACATATCTTCTTCTATATCGTCCGCATAGACCTTTTCCCCATTAAAATGGAGGGTGGCTTCGGCCTTGTGACGAAGTTTTTCTACACTGAGAATCACATGAATGTCTGATACCTGATCAAAATGCCGCTCAAGCCGTTCCAGCTTGTCGGTAACATAACCTCGGAGTGAGGATGTGATTTCGATATGATGTCCGGTCAGATTTGTTTGCATATTGGGTTTCCTTTATTACTCTTTAGTTCAAAAAGTTTAAAACAAAAAGTTGGTACCAAAGCCCTGCTCAAGCAAAGCGTTTTCTTTCATTGGACGGGGTTATTGACATGGCTTCGCGGTATTTTGCAACAGTTCTGCGAGCTACCTGAACGCCCTTGTTGACCAGAATCCCTGCAATTTTACTATCACTCAATGGTTTTGCAGGGTTTTCCGCAGCAATTAATTTTTTAATCATGGAGCGAATTGCAATTGATGAGCACTCTCCACCATCGTTTGTGCTGACATGGCTGGAGAAAAAGTATTTGAATTCATAAATCCCGCGTGGTGTGTGCATGTATTTCTGTGTAGTTACACGTGAAATGGTAGATTCATGCATTTCTACAATTTCAGCAATCTCTCTTAATACTAAAGGTTTCATGGCTTCTTCGCCATATTCCAGGAACTTGCGTTGGCGTTCTACTATACATGTGCCTACCTTAAGAAGGGTTTCATTCCTGCTTTGCAGGCTTTTTAGAAACCAACGAGCTTCCTGTAGGTGATCCTTCAGACAGTTATTTTCATCGCCATTATCATTTCGTCGAATAAGGTTTGCGTACTGACTGTTAACACGAATCTTGGGCATGGTATCTGGATTAAGCTCAACACGCCATTTGCCCTTATGTTTTTTTACAATCAGGTCAGGGATTATATATTCAGGCGCAGTTCCTGCAATAAGTGAGCCTGGTCTTGGGTTAAGTGATTGAATCAGGCTTATAATGAGGTTCAGTTCGCATTCTGATACCTTTAATTTGCGCATTAGTTGGGCAAGATCCCGGTTTCCTAGTAGATCCAGATGCCCTGCAATAAGCTCCTCGGCCTTCAACAGCAGGGGGGTATCTTCCGGGTATTGATGTAGCTGAATCAACAGGCATTCGCCAAGATTGCGCGCACCAACACCTGCAGGGTCAAAATTCTGAATTCGGTGCAGGACGGCCTCGATTTCATTTACTTCAACCCTGGTGTCATCATCCAATTCTGAGTGTAGTCCTTGTCCCAGCTCTTCCAGATTTATATGCAGGTATCCGTCATCATCAATGGAGTCAATGATGGCGAGCGCAATGGCCTGATCGGTGTCGCTAAAATGTACAAATTGTAGTTGCCATTGCAGGTGGTCCTGTAGGTTTTCGGGTTCACTTTGTTGGGCCTCATAGCTATCACTACCATCATGGGAAGGTTGTGAATATGAGGTGCTACCGTCATAGGTATCTTCCCAGGAACTGTCAATAGGCAGGTCTTCAGGGATGCTATCTGTAGCATCTGAGGAGTATTCAATTGCCTCGTCTTCTGCAGACAAGGCACTTTCCAGGGTTTCGTCGGCAAGGTCTTCGGCCGTTGAGAGAGAATCTTTGTCTTCCAGAGAGGCGGCGTCAGCTTCCAGTTTATTCTCTGTTTCTGTCAGTGAATCGTTTTCCTCGTTGGTAGATTCGTTTTCATTATCTTCTTCAACCTCAAGCATCATGTTGGATTCAAGGATATTTCGGATCTCCATTTGCAGGTCCAGCGTAGAAAGCTGTAACAGGCGAATGGCCTGCTGCAGCTGGGGCGTCATCGTGAGGCTTTGCCCGAGACGGAGTTGGATGGACTGTTTCATGATCTGAGGATTGATTGCTACTGATTACAGTGCTTTGAGGTGCCCAGGGGGCCGTAATGCATTTTCTGTGCCATAAATAGAATCATAGCGTAAGTATAGTCAAGACTAAAGGTTTGACAGGAAAATTATGGTAATTTCTTAAGGGTTAAAGCTTGAAGTGCTGGCCAAGATAAACATCTCTAACTTGTTGATTATTAAGTATTTTATCTGGTGTGCCGGCTGCAATGACCTGACCGTCGTTTAATATGTAGGCCCTCGAGCAGATACCAAGTGTTTCCCGAACATTGTGGTCTGTCACCAGCACTCCAATGCCTCGCTGACGCAGGTGTTCGATGATATTTTGTATATCGATTACAGAAATTGGATCCACACCCGCAAAGGGCTCATCCAGCAGGATAAATCGAGGTTCCAGTGCAAGTGCTCGTGCAATTTCCACTCTCCTGCGTTCCCCTCCAGACAGGCTGATTCCTTTATTGTCACGTAAGTGACCAATATGTAACTCATTGAGCAGGTTATCGAGTAGCTCATCCCGGTCCTGGGGTGTCAACTCTTTACGGGTCTGAAGGATGGCCAGAATATTTTCGGCAACACTCAATTTACGGAATACAGAAGGTTCCTGTGGCAGATAGCCCAGCCCAGCCCTTGCACGAGCGTGTACCGGGTAGTGTGTAAGCTCATTGCCATCCAGGTAGATATTTCCATTTTCGCTGGGAATAAGTCCTACCATCATATAGAAGCAGGTGGTTTTGCCTGCCCCGTTAGGGCCAAGCAGACCAACAACTTCACCACTGTTTACTTCCATGGATACCTTGTTAACCACTGTGCGTGATTTATATTTCTTTACCAAATCGGTTGCTTTCAGGGTAGTCATGGAGGTGTATTGAGTATTGCTGGATTATTATTTTTTTGGTTGGATAATAATTTTTACCCGATCATCACCCTTTGTAATGCCGGCATTTACCTTATCATTCAGGATATCATAGACGATACGGTCACTATCAAATTTACTGCCATCCTGCTCAAGCTGAGCATCTTCAATAAAATAAACGGTATCACGTGTTGCAAAATAATCTATTTTCTTCCCTTTTCCAAACACATCTTTGTCTTTACCATCCGGACGTGTTTTGAATGTTGCCGGGTTCCCTGTAGAAATCATTTTTTCAAATACTCTATTTTTTGAGTATACAGTGAGTTTTTCCGCAGTGATTCGCAAACTGCCCTGAGCCACCACCACATTCCCGGTATAGATGCTGATCCCCGTCTTATCATTGATGTCAGCCAGGTCGGCTTCAATATGCATGGGTTTGGAGCGGTCAGCACTAAGTGCCCAAATCGAACTATTACTGAAAAATGATAGTATTCCAGTCAGGAACAGCCCTAACAAGTTTGTTTTAGTTTTGGGCAGGAACATGTACACCTTTTACCTCATTCAGTAGCCGTATCCTGCCTTCTTTCAGGAAAGCCTTCATTCCGATACTTTTCAGGTTTGTAGCGTTTCCTGTCATATGTACGGATTCATCAGTTTCTGCATATTCATCTCTTGGGCGAACGGTTAAGTTATAGGTTGTGATCGTAACTGGCTCGTTGGCAGTAGATGGTGGCCGTTTAATAATTACCTTGCCGAGCAATTTAACTAGTTCACCCTGTTGATAAACCTTACCTTTTTCTGCGGCTATATGCCAGGGAGGCTCATCTTTCCTGAAAAAGATTATATCAGGTTTTTCCAGGTCAGAATGGTCGTCTTCCGGGTAATGGATCATGGACTCAGCCGTTAACTGGTAATATGGTTGTCCTTGCTGGTTCATGCCTGTAAGGGTGAATGTTTGCAGGGAATAATCCGATACCTGCCGTTTTACACTGGTGGATGGTAAAGAGTCTGGGGCTAATTGCTCCTTGAGCCACCAGCCAACCACTGCTGCTATGCCCAGGGCGAATAAAATGAGTAAAGTGCGTGGATTTCTCAATGGTGTTTGTATTGCTGGGTTATGTGAGATAACTGTTTAGCTCTTCTTTCAGTTTTCCCTGAGCCTCCATTATCATCTCGCAAACGTCCCGTGCTGCTCCGCGGCCACCATGAGTAGGTGTTTGCCAATGCGCATGCTTGATAACCATCGGGTGTGCATCTTGTACCGCGATAGCCAGTCCCACCTGACACATTACAGGCAGGTCAACTACATCATCACCTACATATGCGATTTCGCTGGATTTCAGGCCCAGTTTTTCAGCTAGTTTCTTGTAGGCGTGTATTTTATCTTGTTGTCCCTGATATACATGCTGAATTCCAAGGTCAGCAATCCGGTGTTCGACTACTTTGGAGGTACGTCCTGTGATGATCGCAATCTCCACTCCTGATTTTTGAAGCATCTTCATTCCATGGCCATCTCGTGAACAAAATGCCTTGTACTCCTGTCCATCATCGCCAATAAACAGGCTGCCATCTGTTAGC
>DAOWEP010000205.1 GCA_030638455.1 Gammaproteobacteria bacterium | reverse complement strand
CGGGACCATCAAATTTTTCTTGACGAGCTAAAGCACTCCCTGAAAAACGGAATCCGACTGGTTCAGTTTCGTGCAAAGTCTTTGTCAATTTCAGAGTATAAGGGTCTGGCATGCAAGGTAGTGAGCTTGTGCCATGATTTTGGGGCAAGAGTTCTGCTGAATTCTGCATCTGAGATGGTAAAAGAAGTGGGTGCGGATGGTGTGAATTTGAATAGCAAACAATTATCTTTGTTAGAATATCCATTTGAGACAGAAGACAGGGCAAGCCTGCTGGTAGGTGCCTCCTGTCACAGCAGTAAAGAGCTGGAGAATGCGGTAGTGCTTGGTGCTGACTTTGCCATGCTATCACCGGTATTGGCAACAGCAAGTCACCCTGAAACTAAACCATTAGGTTGGGATTGTTTTCAGGGAGTAACAGAGGCCAGCAATATACCCGTCTATGCCCTGGGAGGCATGGAGGAAAAATATCTGGATACTGCTTTTGAATATGGTGCGCAGGGTATTGCGGCTATACGTTCACTGTGGGGAAATTGAAAATAGAAGCATTATAAACAATAAGTTAAGTAGCTAGTGATGATTGTCTATGTCATCTATCACTTGTGGTAATTCGTTCGGTGTACCAATCTCAGGGTCTTCCGGAATCCGGTTATTACCTTCTGCCCAGTCACCAAGATCAATCAGTTTACAGCGTTCACTGCAAAAAGGTTTCCATCTGGATGTTTCTTCCCATTCAACTTTTTCCCCGCATGTCGGGCAATCTACAATTAAGGTTTTCTTTTTCATGAGGGTTATATCATGCAGCAAGCTATTTCAAATTCCACATCTTCCTCAGCCTGTTTTGGCTTGATCTCATAATCCTCAAGACATAAAAACCGAATGGTAAAGCGGTGCTTTCCTCCACTGATTTCAGGAAAATATCGTGCTTCTTTTGGTAGGTAGATTCTTAGCAACTGGCAGGGGCTACTGGAATCAAGGTTTCTTTGATAAAAACCTTCTTTGGCTGTTTCATGTTCTGGATTTGAACTTTCCCTGATCAGGCTCAGGAGTAATTCCACTGCTTTTCGTAATAATGAAAAGGAAGCGAGCCAGGTTTTCATCTCATTGGTTTGCTTTTCATTAGAACTTTGTAGCCAGAAATGGTATCCAGGCAGGTCGAAATCGCAGGTTCCCCCAGGCACGGTGGCTCGTTGCCTGATACTGTTCAGAAATTCATTGTTTTTCAACTCATGTCCAAATGGTTTGTCGGTATTGTAAATCTTGCCAGACAGGTCATTCAGGCCATTGAGTATTTTGCTTAATCGGTTTTTATCAACCCCTGGATTTTGTTCCAGTTTTGAAAGGTTGCCTGTATGGCGTTCCAGTTCTTTTAACAGCTCAGTCTTCATGTCGCTACGGTTTACGAGATTGTGGATCTCTAGAAGGCTCGCGATAGAAGAACGTCTATCCCAAACAGTGGTACCACGTAATGTATGGTCTGCCTGCCGGAACAGGAATTCCAGTCTCATAAATGACCGGGTGCGCTCATTAAGCGGTTGTTCGTAGATTACGCTATTTTTCACGTCAATGATTCAGGCACGTTGATATTTTTGGAATATTGTAGTATTTAGCTAAGGTACGCTATTTTCCACTACAAAGTAAAATGGTGCAATCAGTTTTGTGAATCCGTTAATACTCTGTAGATCAGGTGCTGGCGAATTGTTGAAATTTCTGATGTAGATGTGCTATTTGAATAGCCAGGTCTTCTAATGTCCCTTCATTAGTGACTATCTCATTAGCTGCTTTTAATCTTTCTTCACGTGAACATTGAATGCCAATGATAGACTGAATTTCATCCTCGCTGAGCTTGCCCCGGTTCTTTACACGTTCGATTTGTGTATTTTTACTGACATCTACCACCAGCACCTTATCCACCATATCTGTTAACCGGGTTTCGATGAGTAACGGGATAACCAGAATGCAATACGCAGCATGGATTTGATTAATGCGAGTTTCTATTTCATTATGAATTGCTGGATGTAAGATAGATTCCAGTTTTCTTCTTTTCCCTTCATCTACCAGGATCAGCTCCCTTAATTTGTTGCGCTTCAGATGGCCTTTTTTATCCAGTATGTTGTCTCCAAATGCCTTAACAATGGATTCCAGAGCAGGCAAGCCAGGCTCCACCAGCTCATGTGCAATAATATCTGCATCAATAACCGGTACGCCATGGTTAGCAAATGCATCGGCAACAGTGGTTTTGCCACTGCCAATGCCGCCAGTAAGACCAATACGAAGCATTCGGAAAAGATCCTTGTGAAAGTGTGTCAGGGCAATATATGTTATGACAAAAGGAGATATTATTCAGATAAGCCTGAAAATTCCAGATAGAATTGCATAATCTCATTGCCCCAGATAAGACATATCCATCCCGCTACTGCAATATAGGGCCCAAAGGGTATCTGGGTATCCCTGCCGTGTCCCTTTAGTATAATGAGTGACAGGCCAACTATTGAGCCTGTCAGTGATGAAATCAGGATAACCATAGGCAACACTTGCCAACCCAGCCATGCGCCAAACAAGGCAAACAGCTTGAAATCACCATAACCCATCCCTTCTTTACCTGTAAGAAGGTTGTGGATCTTGAAAATCATCCAGAGGGACATGTAGCCTGCTACAGCTCCGACAATACTGCTATGACTGTCAGTAAATACCCCTTGAAGGTTAATGATTAACCCTAGCCACAACACAGGTAAAACAATCGAGTCTGGCAAGAGCTTGTGATCTGCATCTATCATACTCAGAGCGATCAGGCTCCAGGTTAGTATCAGGGCAAATCCGGCCTGAAAAGAAAATCCAAAATGCCAGACGATAGTGGCAGAGAGGATAGCGGTCATCATCTCGATAATTGGATACCTGATGGAGATATGCTTTTTACATGCAGAGCATTTCGCACCCAGGATCAGGTAACTCAGTACGGGTATGTTTTCCCAGGGCCGGATTTTATGTCCACAGTGCGGGCAGCTTGATGCCGGTTGGTTTAGTGTCAGAGGTTTAGAATCAGTTTGTGATTTTTCCAGATGTTCTTCGCACTCTAGCAGTTCGGCGCATTGTGATTGCCATTCGCGCTCCAGCATAAGTGGCAATCTATGGATCACGACATTCAGGAAGCTTCCGACGATAAGTCCCAGGAGTATTGTGGTGCCAATTAATACGGGTGTTGAGGATTGCAGTAGGCTAATAAAATTCATGGTGAATTGTGCTGACTACCAACCTGCGTCTGACAGAAGTATCCCGGTGCAGGTTGATTTTTGTTAATCTGTTTATTATTTGGCGCGGTATTTTACACCACAGCCCCAAGCTTGAAGATTGGAAGATACATGGCAATAACAAGTCCGCCTACAAGTGTGCCTAGTACTACCATAATGACCGGTTCCATCAAACTACTCATGGAGTCAACCGCATTATCAACCTCTTCTTCATAGAAGTCGGCAACCTTGCCTAGCATTTCATCCAGTGAGCCAGCCTCTTCGCCGATGGCCACCATTTGAACGACCATGGCTGGAAATAGATTTGCATTTTTCATAGCTGCCTGTAACTGGGTTCCTGTGGACACCTCATCACGTATCTTCATGGTGGCTTCATAGTAGACATAATTTCCGCAGGCACCCGCAACAGATTCCATTGCCTCTACCAGGGGTACGCCAGCAGCAAACATGGTAGCTAAGGTACGCGAAAAACGGGCAATTGCACTTTTGTTTAAAATCATACCAATAATCGGAAGCTTTAGTACCGATCTGTCTAGCACCCGCTGAAATTTTATGGAGCGTTTTTTTGCCTCTAGAAATCCATAAAGTGCAAGGCCAATGCCCCCAAATACTGCCCACCACCAATCCTGCATAAAGCGTGAAAATCCGACCACCATTTGTGTAAATGCAGGAAGGTCAGCCCCAAAGCCCTTGAACAACTCCTCAAACTGAGGTACCACGAATATCAGGAGAATTGCTGTTACGATCAGGGCAACTACCATAATGGAGATGGGGTAGGTCAGCGCGCTTTTCACCTTTGCTTTGATTGCCTCGGTTTTTTCCTTATAAGCTGCAATTTTGTGCAGTAAGTCTTCGAGAATACCGGCCTGTTCACCAGCGTTGACAAGGTTGCAATACAGTTCATCGAAGTGGTAAGGGTACTTTTCAAGAGATGCTGCTAATGGGCTACCTCCTTCAATATCGGCCTTGATGGCCAGGATCATTTCCGCCATCCTGGGGTTGTCATGTCCACGACCCACCAGATCAAAGGCCTGTACAAGTGGTACGCCAGCCGACATCATGGTGGCCAGCATACGGCTGAAGATCGCAATATCCTTGCCTATGATTTTTTTCCCTTTCTTCTGGCCACCTGAGAATAGGGTAGATTTTTTGCCTACCTTTTTCGGGTTAATTCCCTGTCGCCGTAGCTCTGCCTTGATTGTGGCGATATTGGTTCCCAGAGATTCTCCCTTTACCTTGGTTCCATGCTTATCAAGGCCCTGCCAGGCAAATAACTGTTCTTTGATTGCTTTTTCAGCCATATCTTTTCCTTTGGATTATTCTTTGGTGACCCGGTTAATTTCTTCCAGACTTGTTACACCATCCTTTGCCTTTTTCAGTCCTGATTCACGTAAATCTGGTATCCCATCTTTTTTAGCCTGGTCTGCGATTTGCAATGCATTGCCACCTTCCATAATGATCCTGCCTATTGCCTCGGATACAGGCATTACCTGATAGATGCCTACACGGCCCTTATAGCCATTTGTACATTGGTCGCAACCAACGGGCCCGTATAGCTTCATGGTATCGGCATCTTTCTCAGAGAAGCCTTCTTCAATCAAGGCTTGACGAGGGATGTCTTCAACTTTCTTACAATTGTTGCACAAACGTCTGGCAAGGCGCTGGGCGATAATCAGGTTAACAGCAGATGCAATATTGAACGGGGCAACTCCCATGTTAACCAGTCGAGACAGGGTTTGTGGCGCATCGTTAGTATGTAGTGTGGAGAGTACCATATGACCTGTTTGTGCAGCTTTAATGGCAATCTCTGCTGTTTCACGGTCACGAATCTCACCGACCAGGATTACATCTGGGTCCTGACGCAGAAATGCTTTAAGGGCACTCGCAAAATCAAGACCTACTTTCGTGTTTACATTAACCTGATTAATACCGGGAAGGTTTATTTCAACCGGATCCTCTGCGGTGGAAATATTCCGGTCTTCTGTATTCAGAATATTTACCCCTGTGTATAGTGAAACCGTCTTACCACTTCCAGTTGGCCCTGTGACCAGAACCATGCCGTATGGTTTGAACAATGCATCCATGAAAAGTTTTTTCTGGTCTTCTTCATAACCCAGTGCATCAATTCCCAGTTTGGCACTGGAGGGATCAAGAATTCGAAGTACAATTTTTTCACCAAACAGGGTAGGACATGTGTTCACACGAAAATCAATTGACCGGTTTTTTGAGAGCTTTAATTTTATGCGCCCATCCTGCGGAACCCTGCGTTCTGCAATATCCATTCGGGACATAACCTTAATGCGAGCAGACATTCTCATGCCCAGATTTACAGGTGGCTGGGCAATTTCGTGCAAGATCCCATCCTCACGAATTCTGACCCTGTACATTGTTTCGTAAGGTTCAAAGTGAATATCAGATGCCCCGCGGTTTATAGCATCCAGAAGTACTTTATTTATGAAACGTACAACCGGGGTATCATCAATGTCTCCAGAATCATCTTCCTGGTTATCAATTTCCTCACCGCCTTCTACCGACAGGTTATCGAGGTCATCATCCAGGTCGACCATTGAAGTGTCTGCTGCCTGCAGGGCCTTTTCTATAGTAGCCGTAAGCTTGTCTTCTTCTACCAGTACTGCATCTGTATTGATTCCGGTATGGAACTTTATTTCGTCCAGGGCCTGAAGGTTGGTCGGGTCAGAGACTGCAACAAACAGGCGATTGCCACGCTTGAAGAGCGGAAGCGCATGGTGTTGGGTAATCAGTTTTTCTTCAACTAACTGGATGGGGGCGGACTCCAAGTCCATTGCAGACAAGTCAAAGAGAGGAACCCCGAATTCCTGGGATGCGGCGGATGCAATTTCACTACTTCCAAGAATTTTGTTTTCAACCAGATAACTAACCAGAGTCACTTTCTTTTTAGCGGCTTCAGTATTGGCCTCTTCTATGGTTTCTTCAGTGATGAGGTCATCCTGTACCAGCCGGCGAGCTAGGCCGCTTAAATGGATTTTTGGACTCGTTGTGGCCATATGCGCTTATTTCTTCAATATCTGGTTAATTTAAATGTTGTAACCGGCTTCCCTTAATATGCTCTAAATATTAGTTTATAAAGGAAAAACTTCCATTTTATTCCTGTTAGACATACTTAAAGATAGCGAATGAAAAACCCAAAATACATGGGTATTTAGGGGGTATGCTATCTTTATTTATTGCCAATAAAATCAATCAATTAACGGGTAATATACTAAATACTATTGAGGCTATGTATTCTTTTTGGCTCCTGTTACTAATCTATTTGTGAAATATTTGCTTATTTCCTGATAAGTCTTGTTATATATCGGTTAAACAGGAAAAAAATAAAGCACGAGATCCACATTTTTAGAAAATTAGGGAGAAATGACAGATTGCCGCTCAATGTATCTCAAGCCGGTATTGAAGGTAGTTTAGAGTAGAAATACATGAATTGAAGATAACCCTGGTTCTGGTGAAATATATTGCTTTGAGGTTTACGAGCAAGATTTCCAGATGATTGAATATGCAAGTTGTTGTATATTATTCAGTTTTTTGAGATTTGTTTTCCGGGAAATCAGAGAAAATATCCCGAACATGTTGTGATTTATACAAGTAATAAAGAATGACGGGACATATTACGATGGGCAATACGCCAATCAAATTCAGCTTTATAGTTTTGAAAAACAGCTGAATAGCCAGAATATAAATAATGGTTAATAATGCTGAAGCAGCCAGTAATTCACGTCCGTGGCGCCATATCCATCTAACTCTAGCTGAGGCATCAGGTGTTCTTTTAATCCAGGCATATATCACCATAATTGCTGGAAACGCCATAATGGTACTAATGGTCATACCTGTTCCTGGGCCGACCATACGGATCAAGCTCATTCGGTCAGACATATTAACAAGTGAAAAAATGGCAATAATATAGGGCCTCAGCAAAAAGATGATTACTAGCCAAAGGCCTGGATTTAATTTCAGGCACAAATTCTTGTCGTAGGCATTGAACGGGTATTGATTTGGCAT
>DAOWEP010000135.1 GCA_030638455.1 Gammaproteobacteria bacterium | reverse complement strand
GCATTACCGCCTGCCTCAAGAATTCTATGGCCTACTACCGTCGCTATCGGGTGGGCACTGGCAATAGCATTTGCAGATGGTTGCTCACCTGAAAATGCTGCCTGTGAAAAAAACAGCAACAGAAATATCTGGAACCCACGTTTCATATTCTTAAACATTCAATCAATTTTTATTTTCTTCCAATAATCAGTATCCATATTATATGGCCTGTCGGGATGATTGCTAATAACCCAATAAAAAAGCCCCCACTGAATAGTGAGGGCTTTTTGAATTTGAACGCAGATAAAATCCTCAGGCCGTTTCCCCCATCAGCTTCTTGTATTTGGCCATGAGTTGATCCTCGGTTTCTTCATGGCTTGGGTCTTTTGGTATGCAGTCTACCGGGCATACATCCACACACTGCGATGTTTCGTAGTGTCCTACACATTCAGTACATAAGTCCGGGTCAATTACATAGATTTCATCACCCTGTGTAATCGCGCCATTCGGACATTCCGGCTCGCAAACATCACAGTTAATACATTCATCGGTGATTATTAATGCCATAATTTAATTCCTGACTTAGTGTGGTCTTTCTTCTGACGGGAAAACCCAATATGAGTATATTAGCGCATTCTTCTATTCAATGCAGCCTCTACAGCGGGATGTACAAAGTGGGATACATCGCCCCCCAGAGTAGATATCTCCCTGACAAGACTCGAAGAAATATAGGAATACTGCTCAGCAGGAGTCAGAAACAGGGTTTCTATTTTGGGTTCAAGATGCCGGTTCATACCAGCCAACTGGAATTCATATTCAAAATCCGACACGGCACGTAAACCCCTGAGAATCACGCGGGCATCACGTTCACGAACAAAATCCACCAACAGGCTATCGAAACTGCACACCTCTACCCCTTCCATATCTGCCAGCACCTCACTCGCCAGGCTGACACGTTCATCCTCTGTAAAGGCAGGCTGTTTGGATGGATTAGCCGCAACCGCTACGATTACCTTATCGAATAACCGGGTAGCACGTTCCACAAGATCCATATGTCCCTTTGTAATGGGATCAAAAGTCCCCGGATAGACTGCTGATATTTTCATTACGATATCCTTTTGGTACCCAAAACTAATGGTCCGCTGTTAGCCCAGTCTTGAGCCTGGATAGATAGTAACACGATATCTAAGCAATTCATGAGGTAGTAGTTTCACGCCTTGCCAGATGATAATTCACCTGTCCGGCGCGTTTGCTTTTTACCAGTATCCAGCTTGAAGGCAGACTAGCCTGATCAATCTCATGCTCCGCTTCAAGATATATAGTTGCGTCCGATTTTAGCCAGCCATTCTTTTCCAGTTGCTCACAACAGGCTGATAGTAAATTCTGTCCATAGGGTGGATCCAGAAATACAATATCAAACGGGGAAGGTTCTGTAGCTTGCAAGAACGCTGATACATCACGCTGTACAATTTGCATGTCTTGCGCCTTTAATAAACTGGAATGCTCCTGCAATGTGGCTGTGACCTCACGATTATTATCAACCATCACAACCTCGGCCGCCCCACGGGAACTTGCTTCAAATCCGAACGCACCACTACCGCAGTAAAGATCCAGACAGCGTGCACCCTGGATAACAGGTTGCAACCAGTTAAACACCGTCTCACGGACACGATCCGGTGTTGGCCGCAAACCATCTATATCCGGAAATGACAACTTCCTGCCACGCCAAATCCCACCAATAATTCTGAGTTGGTTTTGGTTGCCTGCCATTCTTTTTCCAGACCAGTACTATTTCAAGTTAAGTTTATTTATCTAACTTATTGCCTGAGCCGTCGCCCTTATCACCCTTGCTTTCCCCACCAACAGTAACCGTTATCATACGTTCAGAATTAATGCGGTCACGAAAGGCCTTGTGAATGTCTTCCAGTTTTACAGCATTAATGCGCGGAATAAACTTGTCCAGATAGTCCAGCGGTAACTCATAGAAACCAATCATTGCCAGATACTCTATTATTTTTTTGTTGCTATCGACACGAAGTGCAAAGCCGCCCGTAATATTCTTTTTTGAGTTTTCCAGTTCCTCGCTTGTCATTCCATCACGAATATAGGTGCGCAGAATATCCTGCAACACTTTGATACCTTCGTCTGTTTTCTCATTCCGGGTTTGCATACCCATGGTGAATGGCCCGGCCTGCCCCATCGGAGAGAAATAACTGTAAACGCTATATGACAAACCCCGCTTTTCTCGTATCTCTTCACTCAAACGTGACACCAACCCACTGCCACCAAGCGCATGATTGCCAACATACAATGTAAAATAATCCGGATCTTTACGGGATATACCCGGCTGACCGATATAGACATGTGTCTGGGTGGAAGGATGCGGTATATGAATACGACGACCCGCATCCAGTGCCTTCACATCAGGTAATTTTGGTGCGGATTCCCCAGCTGACAAATGCCCGGCCAGCTGCCCTGATAACTTCTCGGCAGCTTCTCTATCCAGGTTACCGACAATTGCCACCGTTGCATTTTCGGCTACATAGTAACGTTCATAGAACTTTTTCAGGTCTGAAACGGTAATAGACTTCAAGCCTTCTTCTGTGCCCTCGGATGGTGATGCATAAGGATGGCTGCCATACAGAGCGCGGTAATATGCCTTGGATGCAATATTGCCTGGTGACTGTTTCTGTTGCTCCAGCCCCGTTAACATACGTTTACGTTCACGTTCAAAATCTTTTTCTGGAAATGCCGGGGCAGATATGATTTTCGCAAAAGTATTCACCGCGATCATTTGCAGGGAGGGGTCTGAAAGTGTTCGCAATGTTACCCAAGCCATATCTCTTGCCGAGCCACTACCAAATTGCGCGCCTATACTGTCAAAACGCTCAGCGATAAGATCGGCATTCAAGCCACCCGCCCCGAATGAAAGAAGGTGATTGGTAAGGCTGGCCAGGCCGGGTTTGTCCTCGTCACGTGCGCTACCTGCATCAAATGCGATACGAACGTCCAGCATTGGTAGTTCAGGCGCCGACACAAATAACACACGCGCACCGTTTTTCGTTGTCCAGTGCTGAATCTCCGGAGTCGCAGATGCCGAGCCTGCAATAAAAAAGGTCAATAGCAGCAACATGCACGAGAGCACGGGGAAATGAGGTTGATTAATACTATGAAGTCGAATGAAAGTTTTCATGTCATCTAAAAAAATGGTTGTAAAAGTAGTCATCAGGAAGTTACAAGATTTATATTGCAGTGGTGCGCATCATCAGTGCCGACCACCTGTGACACCTGCCCTGGGTTTACTGGGCTTGCGTAGTTTCACTTGATCCATTGGCTGCGGGTCCAGCCTCGCAATCGTTAAACGATCATCAACCAGATATTTCTTTGCAACTTCCTGTACCTGATCTGCTGTGACTGCGCTGATCTGATCTACGTATTCATCCAGTATCTGCCAGCCCAGTCCGATCGTTTCCATCGTGCCAATCTGCATAGCCTGATAAAAAACTGAATCTCTCTGGTATACATCACCCGCTACGACCTGCGCCTTTACCCTGTCCAGCTCTGATTTGGTAACCGGTTTTTCCTGCAGCTCCCTGATTTGTTGCAATAGTGCCTGCTTGAGTGACTCAATATCCTCGCCTTGTCCCGGCACACCATCCAGTAAAAACTGGCTAGCCAACCTGCTATGGGCACCATAACCGGCCCCGGCACTGGTCGCTATACCAGAGCCTCTAACAAGGCGGGATGAAAAACGTGAACTCCTGCCCCCATCCAGAACACCTGCAAGCACCTCCAGTGCATATGGCTCCCATTTATTTTCAGCCATCGGCAATACCGGTACCCGATAGCCCATTATCAAATATGGTAACTTTGCAGGTGCCTTTACCACTATTTCGCGTCGGCCAGGTACCTCTGACTCCACTTGTGGTTTAGGGGGAGTAACTTTTGCAGATTTAAGCGGCCCAAAGTATTTCTTTGCCAGCTCCAGTACATGCTTTGGATCTACATCCCCTGCCACTACCACGGTTGCGTTATTAGGTGCATACCAACGTTGATACCAATCTTTTAGATCACTGACTTTTAGGTTCTCCAGGTCATCCATCCATCCAATGACGGGGTTGCGGTATGGGCTGGTCATAAATGCAGTGGCATTAAAGCGTTCATAGGTCAATGATTGCGGTTTGTCTTCTGTGCGCAGTCGGCGCTCCTCCATAACGACCTGGACTTCTTTCTTGAATTCTTCTTCTGACAACAGCAGTCCCTGCATGCGGTCTGACTCCAGCTTGAAGCTAACTTCGAGTCGGCTTTTCTCCATACTCTGGAAGTAGGCCGTATAGTCTCTGCTGGTAAATGCATTTTCCCTGCCTCCATTGGCCGAAATAATGCGCGAAAATTCACCTGCAGGATAATTACCGGTCCCCTTGAACATCATATGCTCCAGTACATGCGAGCCACCTGTAATACCATTGTATTCGTAGCTGGATCCCACCTTGTACCAGATTTGTGAGACCATCACGGGAGCCCGATGGTCTTCTTTTACAATCAATTTCAAGCCATTATCCAGCATAAACTCATGAACCTGAGCCTGTACTGTACCCACTGCCAGGGCCAATAGCCCGGTTCCCAGCAATAAAAACTGTTTCATGTGCGGGTGACGAGAAAAAGATAATGGCAATACTTTGCCAATCACGGTTTTACCCATAAAAAACTCCGGCTTCCGGTTTCTGCAATTCAAGAGGAATGTTAGGATACCCTAAATCTATTCTTATTGACCGTTATTGATATGTTTGGTTTCAAAAAAAATAAACCCCAACCTTCCAGGGTAAATAAATCTCACGATAGCGAGGCGGAACCTGCTGATATTCCTGAAAAGCCTGCGCCTGAAAATACTGCCGCAGAAAATATTACAGAAAAGAAGGGAGGGCTATTTGGCCGGCTCAAAAGCGGGCTTGCCAAAACCCGTACCAATCTGGCGGATGGACTGGCAAATCTTGTATTGGGCCGGAAAACCATTGACGATGATTTACTGGAAGAACTTGAAACACAACTACTTACAGCAGATGTCGGGGTCGAGGTAACACAAAAAATCATTTCAGACCTGACTGAGCGCATATCTCGCAAACAATTATCGGATGCGAATACCCTGTTAGCTGCTTTGCGTGAGGATATGGTCAACATACTGATTCCTTGTAGCCAGCCATTAACCTTAAATGAGCAACACAGACCATTTGTTATTCTGGTAGTCGGCATAAACGGGGCAGGAAAAACCACCACTATAGGTAAACTAGCCCGCCGATTTCAGGACCAGGGCAATACCGTTATGCTTGCAGCCGGTGACACCTTCCGTGCAGCCGCAGTTGAACAACTCCAGGCATGGGGGAAACGCAATGATGTTCCGGTTATTGCCCAGCATAGTGGCGCTGATTCCGCATCCGTAATCTATGATGCCTTTGAGGCAGCCAGGGCGCGCAATGTAGACGTTCTGATTGCCGATACCGCGGGCAGACTGCACACCCAATCCAACCTGATGGAAGAGCTGAAAAAAATCAGGCGGGTAATTTCCAAGCTGGATGAAAATGCCCCGCATGAGGTTTTATTGGTTGTAGATGCCGGCACTGGGCAGAACGCATTATCCCAGGCACAACAGTTTAATGAAGCGGTTCAACTAACAGGTATTGCCTTAACCAAGCTGGATGGCACCGCTAAAGGTGGTATTATTTTTGCGATTGCAGAAAAATTGGGATTACCTATTCGGTTTATAGGTGTTGGTGAAGGCATAGATGATTTGCGTGTCTTCAATGCCGAGGAATTTACAAAAGCATTATTTGAAAATAATAGTGAATAGCTTAGACACTGAACTAATGATTCAATTCCACAGCGTCAGTAAACGTTACCCGGGCGGCCAAACGGCTCTGAGTGAAGTCAACCTGCACCTTGCAAAAGGTGAAATGGCATTTCTGACGGGACATTCCGGTGCCGGTAAAAGTACCTTACTAAAATTAATTACCCTGATTGAGCGCTCTTCACAGGGACAGGTTATTCTCGATAACATCAATTTATCCACCGTATCCAGTCGACGTATTCCGTATGTAAGAAGAAGGGTTGGCACAATCTTTCAGGACCACCGGCTCCTGACCGATCGTACAGTGTTTGATAACGTTGCTTTACCGCTGGTTATTGCCGGACATGGGCACCAGGAAACTGGCCGACGTGTGCGTGCAGCACTGGACAAGGTGAGCCTGTTGAACAAGGAAAAAAAACTCCCGTTAATGCTTTCCGGTGGTGAGCAACAACGCGTAGGGATTGCGCGCGCAGTCGTAAACAAACCCCCTCTACTATTAGCAGACGAACCTACCGGTAATCTTGACCCGGAACTGTCACGCGAGATCATGGATCTTTTCGTGCAGTTCAACCAGGTTGGCGTTACTGTACTGATTGCTTCACATGATCTGGATCTGATTAGCCGTATGCCATATCGAGTTCTGGAACTAAATAAAGGAAGGCTGGTGCAAGACCAGTCAAGTTGTGCAAAAGAGCGGGTAAATGCCTAGAAGAAATTCAAGAAACGGTAATAGTCATCGATCCGCAGCCGTACCGCGCAAGCTGACTGAAAACCAGCCATCCCCGGGATCGCTGCCCTGGCTACAGGACTACTTTATTTGCCATCTTCGGGCGTTATTATCCAGCATGGGCAGACTGCTGCGTAGCCCGGGTTCAAGCCTGATGACCAGCGCCGTGATTGGTATTGCATTGGCATTCCCCTGTGGCCTGTATGTAACCTTAACCAATGTACAAAATGTTACCGGGGGATGGGATGGCATAGCCAAAATCTCCCTGTTCACCAAACTCAGTATCACTGATCCGCAGGCCGAATCCCTGGCAAGGCGCCTACAACTAATGCCAGAAATAGATTCCATACAAACCTTGACTCGCAAAGATGCACTGGATGAGTTTCGACAATTCTCCGGGTTTGGTGAAGCACTGGATGTTCTGGATGACAATCCGCTGCCACCGGTGCTACTCATTCAACCCGTACTGGACCACAGTACGCCTCAATCTATTGAAACCCTGCTACATAAACTTCGATCACTGCCTGAAACAGACATTGCCCAACTGGATCTGCAATGGGTGCAGCGTTTATACAGCCTCATGAAAATAGGTCAGCGTGGTATTCTAATTATTGCCGGCCTGCTTGCGTTGGCTGTGTTATTGATCGTTGGCAACACCATTCGACTGGACATCCAGAATCGTAAGGATGAAATTATCATCGTTAAGTTAATAGGTGGAACCAACGCATTCATTCGTCGTCCTTTTCTATATAGCGGTATATGGTATGGCATTACTGGAGGTGTCATCGCCTGGCTACTGATTGAAATCTCACTGGGCATGCTTTCGGGCCCTGCTCACAACCTGGCTGGGCTCTATGGAAGTGATTATTCTCTTGAATCTTTAAATATTCTGACCTCAGGCATCCTGTTTATAAGCAGTGCACTTTTGGGTCTGGTTGGCTCATGGCTGGCGGTAGGACGTCATTTGGATGATATCGAGCCTGCGTGACCATCCATTAACGACCTTAGTGCTAGACAATAATTCTGTTTGTAATCATAATCTTACCGTACTCCAATTAAATCTGACGCCAAAGATCCATAGCGGGAACTTTGTAACATTTGTTTACTCTAATGAATTAGCACTCTATACAAAAGAGTGCTAGAATTTATCCGTAAACGAAAAATCGAGGATTCAGAACATGACTAATGCATTGATTTTAAAGGATTCTAGCTTTGTGTTGCCACAACCTACAGGCAGCCTGGAGAGCTATATTCAGGCAATCACTGCCATTCCGATTCTCAGTGCAGAGGAAGAGAAAGACCTGGCAGTACGCCTGCATGAAAAGGGTGATCTGGATGCCGCAGGAAAATTGATCATGTCACACCTTCGTTTTGTGGTTCATATTGCCCGCGGCTATAAAGGCTATGGCCTGCCAATGGCTGACCTGATCCAGGAAGGTAATATCGGGCTCATGAAAGCTGTAAAGCGCTTTGACCCATCGGTAGGTGTGCGCATGGTGTCATATGCCGTGCACTGGATCCGCGCTGAAATACATGAATTCATCCTGCGTAACTGGCGCATTGTCAAAGTTGCCACTACCAAGGCGCAACGTAAACTGTTCTTTAATCTGAGGAGTTCTAAAAAACGCCTGGGTTGGTTCAGTCATGCTGAAGTGCAAGCTGTTGCAAAGGATTTGGGCGTTAAACCTGAAACCGTGCTGGAGATGGAATCACGTCTTAGCGGGCAAGATGTAACTTTTGAGCCATCCGATGATAGTGATGATGAACATTCATATGCCCCGGCAGCATATTTACAAGCGGATGGTGCAGACCCTGCTTTGTTACTGGAAAAGGAAGACTGGGAAACAAAAAAGACAAGACACCTGAAACAGGCACTGACTAGTCTTGATGACCGTAGCCGCGATATTCTTCAGCGTCGCTGGCTCAGTGATGACAAAACTACACTTCAGGAACTTGCGGATACATATAAGATATCTGCAGAGCGCATCAGGCAACTGGAAAACAATGCGATCAAAAAACTAAAGGGTGTAATGGAAGTATAAAACCTCTCCAGCCCACCACTTCCCTATCTATTCCTGGTCAGCCTGTAACGACCTGACACATCGCCGTTCCTTGCCATCTCGGTAATTGCTCCTCGACAACTGCTCCTGCGTTGTTCTAATTACGGGCATCCTGCCCTAATACATTACTCTAACCTTCGCCCATCCATACGTTACTCTCGACTGCTTGTTCCAGACGCAGTCTACCGATTCCTTCCATAGAATCGTACCTCCCATACCCCTGTGGGTCGCAACACTGCGGCATACGACCACCATGGACGATGTACACGGATGTACAAGTGTGTCGCGACAGGCATGGAGCCGATAGCGACTGATGGGAATGCAGAAAATGCATTAGGGCAGGATGCCCAAGAGTGACCTGACACATCGCCGTTCCTTGCCATCCATGGCATCACGGCATACCGCACATCCCTGTGCATAAAAAAACGGCCTCACTAATGTGAGGCCGCTAACAAGCAAATAATACAAGTACATTCAGGATATGATCAGGATAACAATGATAGGACAGTGTCCCTGACTTGCGCTCTAGTTTGGACTTTTAAACTCCAAATACAAGTCTCAAATGCGCCACTTGGAGGTGTTTTTTTACAACAACCTGAAAAAATACACCATCTAGATTAATTATATAAATAAAAACAAATGCTTATGATGCCCGTCTATTTACCTTAATAATACCAGGTATATAATTTTTATCTCTAAACACGATACAAAAGATTTGTATACCAACATTTCAACGTGACTGATAACCATGCAGCCTTTATTAACCAGGCTCAGTACTCGTTGATCAACAGCACAACAAATGCAGCCAGAATGACTTCAAATTAAAGAAAGCAATAACAATTCAATATATATTCATACCTTTGTATCACACTGTATTTGTCAGCTTTTGACTTAATGTCAGATTAATTAACCAACTGTTTTACTGGGAAAATTACTAATAACGCCATCAGAAAACATGATAAAAGAGTATTTTTTACTGATATTTGAATATATTGCACTAATACCTCTATTAGTAATAGCTTACAACTGACTAAATGAATAAAGTATTAATGAGTTTTATACTCATTTAAATGCCTTATTTCTGTTGATTTCTTCCATGAATTTATTATTATATCCGGTCTAAATCTAAAGAGCGGGCTATCTCACAATTTGAGGTTATAACATTACAAATAAACCGCTTTTTTTAAGTCGTATTAGAATAAAAATATTGGATTCTGATTGCAAGTCTGTTCAAAAAAAAGATTGCATATTAAGTGGATCATTGAAACTTTCAGTTTGGGACAATTAGTTTACAACAATAAGACCATCATCTGAAAGATCAGCAAATTATTTGCTGGATCCGAAATCCTGACACTTTAAATATTTAAATAACAATATCCTCAAAATTGGGAGTAACTATGAGTGCAATAATCCGGTATGCCGGTTGTCTCTGTCTAATGTTGGCAAGTAGTCCATTGTTTGCTGCTTACCAGCTTGATATGAGTCCAGGTGTTACATCATTTAGCCAGGGCGCCTATGAAATCCACCAGTATGTTATGTGGATCTGTGTAGCAATCGGGGTTGTAGTTTTTGGTGCTATGGCCTATTCCATCATTTTCCATCGCAAGTCCAAGGGTGCAGTTGCTGCCAAATTCGATGACAACGTAACCGTTGAAATTCTCTGGACCATTATCCCGATATTCATTCTGGTTTCCATGGCAATTCCAGCCACTAACGTTCTACTGGAAATGGAAGATACCAGCAAATCAGACATGTCGATCAAAGTTACCGGTTATCAATGGAAATGGCATTACGAGTATCTGGATGAGGACATCAGCTTCTTTAGTAACATTTCAACACCTGAAGCAGCAAGCCTTGCAACCAATGCAAGTGTTCCCAAAGATGAAAATTACTTAATGGAAGTAGATAACAGGGTCGTTATCCCGGCGAATAAAAAAGTACGTTTCCTGTTCACTTCTAACGATGTTATCCACGCATGGTGGATCCCGGCTTTTGGAGTCAAAAAAGATGCGCTCCCGGGCTTTATTAATGAAGCTTGGGCAAGAGTAGCGGAGCCCGGTGTATATAGAGGAAAGTGCGCTGAACTCTGCGGGATGAACCATGGATTCATGCCAATCGTTGTTGAGGTGAAATCAGAAGCAGATTACGCTGCATGGGTAGGCGAACAAAAAGCTGCTAAATCAGCTCTAGCCGCAAGTGCAACTAAAACATGGACGATGGCTGAGCTAATGAAACACGGTGAAAAAGTCTACACCACTAACTGTGTTGCATGTCACCAGGTAAGTGGTGAAGGCATCCCGGCAGCTGGCTTCCCGGCGCTTAAGGGTGGTGCAATCGCTACAGGCGACGCTGCCAAGCACATTGATATTGTTCTAAAGGGATCACCAGGTACTGCGATGCAGGCCTTCGGTGCACAATTAAATGACGCTGATCTGGCAGCCCTGATTACATACGAACGTAATGCATGGGGCAATAATACTGGCGATACAGTACAGCCATCTGACATCAAATCAGCTCGTTAATTAGAAAACAACATATTATAAAAGAGGTCATCATGAGCGACGCACATCACGATCACAAACCCACCGGCATAGGCCGCTGGTTATTTAGCACAAACCATAAAGATATTGGCACCATGTATCTGTGGTTCAGCCTCACTATGCTTTTTGTTGGAGGAACGATGGCGCTGATTATCCGCGCTGAGCTGTTCCAGCCGGGGCTACAAATAGTTGAGCCTGAGTTCTTCAATCAGATGACTACCTTACATGGCCTGATCATGGTATTTGGGGTAATCATGCCGGCATTCGTTGGACTGGCAAACTGGCAGGTACCGATGATGATCGGGGCACCAGACATGGCGCTACCACGCATGAATAACTGGAGCTTCTGGCTATTACCAACAGCGTTCAGCATGTTGGTAGCAAGCTTGATCATGAGCATCATGGGCATGGGTTCTGCGCCAAATTTTGGCTGGACCTTTTACGCGCCACTTTCCACTACATTTGCACCAGCTAGTACAGATTACTTTATCTTCTCTGTGCATCTTCTGGGTATTTCATCTGTAATGGGTGCGTTAAATATTATTGCCACCATCATGAATATGAGAGCACCTGGCATGACCTACATGAAAATGCCTATTTTCGTGTGGACCTGGTTTATCACTGCATACTTACTGATCGCAGTAATGCCTGTATTGGCCGCTGCCGTTACTATGATGCTGACAGACCGCAACTTTGGCACCAGCTTCTTTAGTGCCGCAGGTGGTGGTGATCCATTATTATTCCAGCATGTGTTCTGGTTCTTTGGTCATCCTGAAGTGTATATCATGATCCTGCCTGCATTTGGTGTCGTCTCACAGATCATCCCGACCTTTGCGCGCAAGAAGCTGTTTGGCTATACCTCCATGGTGTATGCAACTGCATCCATTGCCTTCCTGTCATTTATTGTATGGGCGCACCATATGGTAACAACCGGTATGCCGGTCGCAGCAGAGTTGTTCTTTATGTATGCCACCATGCTGATTGCTATCCCAACCGGTGTGAAGGTATTTAACTGGGTAAGCACCATGTGGAGAGGTTCTCTTACATTTGAGACCCCAATGCTGTTCGCTATTGCGTTCGTTGTATTATTTACCATTGGCGGCTTTACCGGACTGATGCTGGCTATTGCCCCTGCTGACTTCCAGTATCAGGATACATATTTTGTAGTCGCACATTTCCATTACGTTCTGGTAACCGGTTCACTGTTCACCATTATGGCAGCCGTGTATTACTGGATACCAAAATGGACAGGTAATATGTACGACGAAAAACTGGGTAAAGTGCATTTCTGGTTAACCTGTATTTCTGCAAATGTATTGTTCTTCCCTATGCATTTCGTAGGACTGGCTGGTATGCCACGACGTATACCGGATTACAGTATTCAATTTACAGAATTCAATCAGATGGCTTCAATCGGCGCGTTTGTTTTCGGGTTCTCTCAGCTGCTCTTCCTCTACATAGTGATCAAAGCTATTAAGGGTGGAAACAAGGCAACTACAGAAGTATGGGAAGGTGCAGAAGGCCTTGAGTTTACTCTGCCATCACCAGCACCATTTCACAGCTTTACTACACCTCCACAGGTAAAGTAATCAGCATAGCTTAGGTGCAGGAGTATAAATAAGGTGTCAGCGCAAACCAGAAACAATCAAAGCATTGTCAGAAAGCTATTATTGCTGACAGTAGCCATGTTTGGTTTTGGTTATGCGCTGGTTCCCTTATACGATGTTTTTTGTGACATCACCGGGATTAATGGTAAAACTGGGGAAAGAGTAGAAACCAGTTCACAGGTTGTTGACAAGAGCCGTTTAATAACTGTGCAGTTTGTTGCCAGCCTGAACGAAAATATGCCATGGGAATTTACACCAGTAGTTAATCAAATCCAGGTGCATCCCGGTGAGTCAACAAAGATTGAATACCGCGCACGGAATAAAACTGATTTTGAAATCATCGGACAGGCTGTTCCAAGTGTTGCGCCAGGACAGGCTGCAGATTACTTCAAGAAAACCGAATGTTTCTGTTTTACAGAGCAAAAGCTGGCAGCAAACGAAGAAAAATTAATGCCGGTTATTTTCACAGTGGATAGCGATCTTCCTGAACACATAAAGGAATTGACGCTATCCTACACGTTTTTTAATAAATCTTCCTCAGAGGAAACTGAAAAGTTAACTCATAATCATAATATGAATCACGACCAGGAAATATAATTATGACGACTTCAAATCAAGGCAATTACTTTATACCTGAACCAAGTAAATGGCCCATAGTGGGTTCCATCGCATTGTTAACAACGGTTATTGGTGCCGTAACCAGTATGCATGCAAATGCAGGCGAACCACCCAGCATGCTCCTGTGGGTCGGATTCTTGATGATTGCTTATTTGTTTTTTGGCTGGTTTGGAACCGTTATAAATGAATCAATGAATGGGAAATACAATGCGCAGGTAGATCATACGTTCAGGCTCAGCATGATGTGGTTTATTTTCTCAGAAGTCATGTTCTTTGCCGGATTTTTCGGGGCCTTGTTCTATGCTCGTCAAATTTCAGTTCCCTTCCTGGGGGGTGCCGCAAATAACGCAATGACGGCTGAGTTGTTATGGCCGGCCTTTGATGCAGTATGGCCTTTGTTATCCAACCCCGATAATAGTATTTTTACGGCACCTAAAGAAGCCATGGGGCCTGGTGGTCTACCCGCGATCAACACAGCTATACTGCTCGCATCCAGTGTAACTCTTACATGGGCACACCATGCACTACGTGGAGGAAATCGCAAAAATCTGATGATCGGAATGTTTCTGACCGTTATTCTCGGTGTAGCCTTCCTGTTCCTCCAGGCTGAAGAATACATGCATGCCTATAGCGAGCTGGGTCTGACACTTGGTTCTGGCATTTACGGTAGCACCTTCTTCCTGCTTACCGGGTTCCATGGTTTCCATGTAACTATGGGGGCAACCATGCTGATAGTCATCACCATTCGTTGCATGAAGGGGCACTTTGCACCGGACAACCATTTCGGTTTTGAAGCCGTAGCCTGGTACTGGCATTTTGTTGATGTGGTCTGGTTGGGATTATTTATATTTGTCTACTGGCTATAAATAATAACTGATAGATAAACAAATATAGTTCTACCGCAAACCTGCGGTAGAACTCATCAAGACAAGCCGTGTGGACTAATTAATCCCACGGCTTGTCCTATTAACAGGAGGAGAAATACCGCAACGGAAATGCCTATACGCCAGGTCAGAGACCTTAAGAGTTTATCTGAATCTCCTTTCTTTCCAGCAAGATGAATCCCGCCCATAACCAGATTAAAAACCACAAAAAGCAGCAATACTATTACTATTACCTTAAACAACATATAAAATCCTCAAACGACACGTTGCCGATCAAATTATAATGGCCATTCTACACAAAACGCTTTTTACCTTGCGCCTTGGAAACCATGAATTTAAACCTGGGTGGATACCAACCCTTGTTACTTTGTGCGTACTGTATTTTCTGTTTTCTCAGGGAAAATGGCAGATAGAACGAGCCGAGTATAATTGGGATCTTGAAACAAAGATAGAAAAACGAAAGGACCTTATACCCATTCCATTTGAGCTTGC
>DAOWEP010000094.1 GCA_030638455.1 Gammaproteobacteria bacterium | reverse complement strand
GTTCTTGTCCTTATCCAGTGTCCTGCGCAGGTCACCATCAGTGAAAATACCGACCACTTTTTGACTGCCATCCACTACTACGGTCATACCAAGGCCATTTTCGGTTATGTTGAATAGCGCTTCACTGAGTTTTGCATCTTCATGAATCTGAGGAACCTTATCCCCGGTGTGCATGATGTCCTCAATCAGCAGCAGCAGTCGTCTTCCCAGGCTGCCCCCTGGATGAGATCGTGCAAAATCCTGTTCGGTAAAACCCCTGGCTTCCAGCAATGCAATCGCAAGGGCATCACCCATTACCAGTGTTGCTGTTGTGCTGGATGTAGGTGCAAGACCCAGCGGGCATGCTTCTTTTTCTACATGTACATCAATATTGATGTTAGCTGCCTTTGCCAGTGTTGATTCAGGGTTGCCTGTAAGGCTGATTAAAGGTACATCCAGTCTTTTTATAATGGGAAGTATGGTCAGGATTTCACTGGTTTCGCCCGAGCTTGATAAAGCCAGTACCACGTCTTTGGCAGTGATCATACCCAGGTCACCATGGCTTGCTTCCCCCGGGTGAACAAAAAAGGCAGGGCTTCCAGTGCTGGCCAGTGTGGCAGCAATTTTATTGCCAATATGCCCGGACTTACCCATGCCCAGGACAATAATTCGGCCCTTACAATCCAGCATATACTCACAGGCATGGTTAAAGTCACCATTGATCCGTTCAGCAAGCGCATTGATAGCAGCGGTTTCTGTCTGGATGACAGCTAGCCCCAGTTTCTTGAAATCTTGATTATTCATGTGCGCGGCTAAATTTATAATTATTTATGGGTATGATTATATAGAGTGCCTTCAGGTTTCAGGCCTCAAGTTTCAGGGTAGCCCAGTTCTGCCAGTTTCTCACTGATCTGTGTACGGTTCAAATTTGTTCCTGTTATGGAAACATCCCCTGTTTCGATCACTACCTTAACATCCTGAATGTCAGGTATCTTTGTTAACCCTTCATAGATTGTAGATGCACATCCCTGGCATTTTACATTTTGTACGGTGAATTCTTCGTTTTGCATGGGGTAGCCTCCAGTATTCTTTCAAGGTGACAGTTTATCCGTTGCCCATATAGTAAAGCAGTCCCTGGTAAGTAATAAAGCTGGTTAATAACAGGCCGCCCTCTGCGCGGGTAATTCGTCCCGGGCCACGAAAACCATAGGCAATGGCAAACAGGGCAATCGTCAACCCGGTCATGATCGGGTAATCTCTTTCGAGCACCATTTCAGGCACTATTCCTGGACTGATAATACCGGGCACACTCATGACGGCCAGCAGGTTGAACATATTGGATCCCAGAATATTACCAATGGCAATGTCGTGTTCTTTCTTCAGGGCGCTGATTATTGAGGTTGCCAGTTCTGGCAGGCTGGTGCCAATGGCCACAACAGTCAGGCCTATAACCAGATCGCTAACACCAATTTGTTTTGCAATATCTACTGCCCCTGTTACCAGTAATCGTGAACCAGCCAGTAGTACGATAAGCCCAACAATAAACCAGCCTGCAGCCATCAAGGTAGTCATTTTCTTTGGCATCTCTGCCTCAAATTCACTTTCCATGGGATCGCTGCGCCGGGAACGCGTGGCCAGACTGATTACCCAGTACAACATAATGACGAGCCCTGATAACAATATAAACCCGTCCATTCTATCTAGTTCACCATCAGCAATCAGGGCAAGCGTCACCATCGTGGCAGCAAAAAGGATCGGGTATTCTCTCCTCAGGGTTTCGGATTTTACATTCAATGGCATGATTACTGCAGTGGCACCGAGTACCAATGCGATATTGGCAATATTGGAACCAATTGCGTTACCGATGGCGAGACCCGTGTTGTGGTCCCATGAGGCCATGGCTGAGATCAGAATTTCCGGTGCAGAAGTACCAAAACCTACAATCGTCAAACCGATGATCAGTGGCGACATACCCAGGTTGCGAGCGGTGGCTGCAGCCCCGGTTACAAAGCGCTCCGCTCCCCAAAGTAGTAAAATAAAACCGACAATTATTGCAGCGGAAGATACCAGCATTTTCTTTTTTGGATATGGTTTCGGGTACGGTAAATGAAGCTTATTGTTAATGTAACTTATTGTTAATGTAACCAGGGTCAGGTTAACCGGGTCCTGACTGCCCCGCAACGGTTACATTTTTCACGGGTTATCAGTTTACCCTGTTTTACATCGAATGATGTGGATTTCTGTTGTACCCATTTATGCAATCCGTTTTTACACAGGGTTTTGCCGCGATGCTTCACGGAAGGTTTTGTTTTCTTGAATTTAACGATATCTCCCATAGTATTTTGCTTGTTCTATTGCTCAAAATCCGAGCTATTTTTCCTGAATTTGAGGGTATTCTGATGGCCTGCTATTAGGACAGAATTGGATGTTTATTGATCAGCTTATCATGCAGACAAGTTTTTTTCCTGAATAGAGCGCTAGATGCGCAGAAAGAAATTATTCTTGCTGCTGCGGTAAAACCAGTGTAATTATAAGGGTTGCCAGAATATTTCATTAGAGTAATTGTTTTTCCTGTTTCTGATCCTTCCTGTTGTAAGGTGCAAAATTTACAAATTGTAGTACGAAGTTACATATCGAAAATCTGGTTACTATCTTGTTTTACGTGCTAAAGTGTTAATATTCGGCAGATATCATGCTGATGGAATGTCGATCTGCATAATAAAAAATAACGTTAAAATGATAGCTGAAAGCGAGCATAATCAAGCAGCCTATACATCTGAAATGTTTATTCAGATAAGCGGGTTACATTTCTCTCATGGTATCCGGAAGATTATCGATGGCATGGATATCGATATTGCTCGTGGAAAGATAACTTCCATCATGGGCCCCAGTGGTACTGGCAAAACAACGCTGTTACGCTTGATTGGGGGACAAATAAAGCCAAATGATGGTCAGGTGATGGTTGATGGCCTGGATGTAAATACGATTCGTCGCAAGGAACTATTTGAGTTACGAAAGCGTATGGGTATGCTGTTTCAAAGCGGCGCATTATTTACCCATATGTCGGT